>DASQRT010000329.1:0-15094 GCA_035642795.1 Nitrospirales bacterium | reverse complement strand
GGACGTCCTTCAGGGCCTCCTCCTACGAGGCGTAGGGCCACATGCGAACCCCGCCCAGGGCCGGACCCAGGACCGTGCTGTGGATCGCGATGATCGCTCGCAGTCCCACCGAGTCGTCCTGGCAGAACACGACCTGCTCGTGGCCGCCTCGCTGCATGTCTTTCAGGATATCCATCGCACGTTCCCCCTACGAGTCGGTGCGAGGGTTTATAGCACAATTCACCAGGGGAGGACAGCGTCGCCGATGCGTGATGCAACGGGCTTGGTCGGTTTGACAATGTCAGGACTTCTCGGTAGACTCCCCCCATGACAAAGCTGACCGCGTCCGAGCTCGAACACCTGTCGGAGACAGAACTGCAGTCGCTGCTGATCCCCGACCTGTTGCCCCGGCACATCGCTGTCATCATGGACGGGAACGGCCGCTGGGCCGCCCAGCGGGGGTTGCCCCGGATGGCTGGACATACCGAAGGGATCAAATCCGTCCGGGAGCTGATCACGCTCTCCCGGGACCTCGGCATCAACGCGCTGACAATCTACGCCTTCTCTCAGGAAAACTGGAAGCGGCCCGCGTCTGAAATCAACGCGCTGATGTCGCTGCTCGAGCACTACCTCCAGATAGAGATGGAAGCCCTCATCGAACAAGGCGCCCGCTTCCGGGCCATCGGGCGCATCAACACCCTGCCCGAATCCGCGCTGGCGTGGGTGCGCAAAGTGGAGCGGGCGACCGCACACCTCGACACGCTCAATCTGACCGTCGCGCTGAGCTACGGCGGACGCTCGGAGATCGTGGACGCCGTCCGCCGGCTCGCCGAGGACGCGAAGAACGACGTCGTCAAGCCGGAGCAGATCGACGAAGACCTGCTGGAAGGCTACCTCTCCACCCACGGGCTTCCGGACCCGGACCTCCTCATCCGAACAAGCGGTGAGACGCGCATCAGCAACTTCTTGCTCTGGCAACTCGCCTACACGGAAATGTACTTCACGCCCACGCTCTGGCCGGACTTCCGCCGGCGCGAGGCCCTGCTGGCCCTGCTCGACTACCAGCGGCGCGAACGGCGCTTCGGCCAGACCCGCGATCAGCTTGACCACCCGGATGACCAGGTTGGTAAAAGGACCGCTTAGTGGATCCGCGGCGGGTCTACTCGGCCCTCGTCTTCTTCCCGCTGTTCTATCTGCTGGTGCGTTACTTGCCGCCGGTCGCCTTCTCATTCTTCGTCGCCACCGGCATCCTTCTGGCCCAATACGAGTACTACCGCTTGCACTTCCCGCACCGATTCTCCCCGCCCGTGGGTCTTGGTCTTCTCTCAGGGCTCCTGATCACCACCGGGTTCGCAGTTCCCGGCCTCCTGCCCGAACCGGCGACCATCACCTTCATCATCATGGCGATTCTCCTGAGCCACGTGCTGTCGGGCCGCAACCTCAAGACCGGGCTTCTCGACACTGCCGTCGTCGTGTTCGGAGCCTTCTATGTGGCGTGGCTTCTCGGCCACCTGATCCTGATTGCCCGTCTCGCCAACGGGCCGTTCTTGATTTTCTTCCTCTTCCTAGTGACGTGGGCCAACGATACGGCCGCCTATTACGTGGGAACCCTACTGGGGCGACATCCCATGGCGCCGGTCATCAGTCCGAAGAAGACCTGGGAGGGAGCCGTCGGCGGGTTGCTCGGATCCGTGGCGGCCGCGTTCGCCTGCCGCGCCTGGTTCTTGGACTCACTGAGCCTGAATGAGACCATCTTGTTGGGCCTTATGATCGGCCTCGCAGCGCCGCTCGGCGATCTCTGCGAATCCGCCTTGAAGCGCAGCGCCAGCGTCAAGGATTCCGGCGGGCTCATCCCCGGTCACGGCGGCATGCTGGATCGTGTGGATAGCTTGATCTTCACGACACCGGTATTCTACTATGGCCTCCTCGCATTACGAGCTTCCTGAGGCGCCGACACGCATGAAGCGAATCGTCATCCTGGGTTCCACCGGGTCCATCGGGACCAACACCCTGGACATCATCAGCAAATTCCCTGGGCAGTTCCAGGCGGTCGGCCTCACAGCCGGCAACAACGTGGACAAGCTCGAAGAGCAGGTCCGGACGTTTTCCCCAGCCGTCGTCGCCATGGCCGACCAAGCCGCCGCGGAGCGTCTGCGCACGCGGTGCAAAGGCCTGAAGACGACGATCCTGAGCGGGACGGATGGGCTCATGCAGACCGCCACGCTGACGGAGGCCGATCTCATCATCTCGGCCATCGTCGGCGGCGCCGGGCTCGTGCCCACGCTCGCGGCGATCAAGGCCGGCAAGTTCATCGCCCTGGCGAACAAGGAGCCAATGGTGATGGCGGGGCGCCTCATGCAGGAGGAGGCCCGCAAGCGCGGCGTCCGGATCTTCCCCGTGGACAGCGAGCACAGCGCGCTCTTCCAGTCCATGGAAGGGCATCGCGTGGAGGACATCCGCCGGCTCATTCTCACCGCCTCGGGTGGCCCGCTCTGGAACCTGACCAAGGAGCAACTGCGCGACGTCACGGTCGAGCAGGCCCTCAAGCATCCGAACTGGAAGATGGGCGACAAGATCACCATTGATTCGGCGACCTTGATGAACAAGGGCCTCGAGGTCGTGGAAGCCCGGTGGCTGTTCGACATCCCCGCTTCAAAGATCGAGGTGGTGGTTCACCGCGAGAGCATCATCCACTCGCTCGTCGAGTACGCGGATCGCTCGGTGATTGCCCAGCTTGGTCTGCCGGACATGCGGACCCCAATCGCCTACGCGATGAACTACCCGAAGCGCGTCCCCCTGGACCTCCCGTCTCTGAACCTGGCCCAGATCGGCACGCTCACGTTCTTCAATCCCGATCATGACCGGTTTCCCTGTCTCAAGCTCGGCTACGAAGCCCTGCGTGTTGGGGGCACGATGCCCGCCGCCATGAACGCCGCCAACGAAGTAGCCGTGCAGGCCTTCCTGGACCGTCGGATCGGCTTCCTCGGCATCGCTGAGACCATCCGCCGGACCATGGACGCGCACAAACCGGTCGAGGTCTCGACGATCGAAGACGCGCTGCACACGGACGCCTGGGCACGCGCAAAAGCCGGCGAGGTCGTGAACTCGCTGTCGACGCCTGCCGCGGTGAAGTAATCGCGTCCGACTCTGTGGTACACTAAGAGGAACGTTCGCAAGAGAGCACGTCGCGCATGCAAGCCATCCAGCACTACGGGTTCTACACGCTCGCCTTCGTGATCGCCCTCGGCGCCCTCGTCGCCTTCCACGAATTCGGCCACTTCTGGATCGCCCGACGCTGTGGGGTCAAGGTCCTGAAGTTCTCCATTGGCTTCGGACCGAAACTGGCCGGCCGCCAGGTCGGCGAGACCGAGTACGTCATCTCTGCGATCCCGCTCGGCGGCTATGTGAAGATGTTGGGCGAGGACCTCGGTGACGAGGTGAGCGAGGAGGACAAGCAGCGGTCGTTCGCCCACGCACCTCTCCTCAAGCGCACGGCCATCGTCGCGGCCGGTCCGGTCTTCAATCTCCTGCTCGCCTACCTCATCTTCACCGCTTGGCTGGCCGCCGGCGCGCCGCTGTTCGTACCCTCCTTCGCCGACTTGGCCTCCAACGTGGAAGCGGTCGTGCCTGGTTCTCCAGCCGAGGCCGCCGGCATCCGCAAGGGCGACAAGATCGTCCGGATCGGCGACAAGCGCATCACTACCTGGAACGAGATGACGGACATCGTCAAACGCAACCCCGGCACGTCGCTGCCGCTCGTCGTCGAGCGTGACGGACGAACCGAGACCCTGACGATCACGCCAGCCGCCCGGAAGGAGAAGCTGGCCGACGGGACTGAGATCGAAATCGGACAGATCGGCATCACGAAGGCGAACAGGGCCATCCTTCGGAGCGAGCACGTCCTGATGGCGCCGGTGGACGGCTTCGAGGCCACCTGGGGCTGGACCAAGCTGACCGTGGTGGGCATCGCCAAGATGATCACCCGCGAGATCTCGACCGACAACATCGGTGGTCCGCTGACCATCGCCAAGATCTCGGGAGACGCCGCGACGCAGGGCTTCTCGAACTACGTCTTCCTGATCGCCATCCTCAGCATCAACCTCGGTGTGCTTAACCTCCTGCCGATCCCGGTCCTCGACGGCGGGCACCTGGCGTTCTTCGCGATCGAAGCGGTAAAGCGCCAGCCCTTGAGCATCCGCAGCCGCGAGCTGGCCCAGCAGGTCGGGCTCTTTCTCCTAATCTGCCTGATGCTCTACGCCTTCCGGAACGACATCCTCAACCTCTGGCCCCGCTAATGCATCAGTCGCAGCTGCTGATTCCCACCCTCCGGGAGGATCCGGGGGAAGCGGAGATCGTCAGCCACCGGCTGATGTTGCGCGCCGGACTGATCCGCAAGGTTGCCGCCGGCATCTATACGTACCTGCCGCTGGGCCTGCGCGTCATCCGGAAGGTCGAACGCATCATCCGCGAAGAGCTGAACAAGGCCGGGGCGCAGGAGGTCCTCATGCCGATCGCCTCGCCGGCGGAGCTCTGGCAGGAGACCGGGCGCTGGGACTACTATGGCAAAGAATTGTTCCGGTTTAAGGACCGGCACGAGCGGGACTTCTGCCTCGGGCCCACGCACGAGGAGGTCATCACGGACCTAGTGCGGCGCGAGGTCCGTTCCTACCGGCAATTGCCGGCGAATTTCTACCAGATCCAGTCCAAATTCCGGGACGAGATCCGTCCGCGCTTCGGGCTGATGCGCGGGCGCGAGTTCATCATGAAGGACGCCTACTCGTTCGACGCCGACGAGGCCAGCGCGAAAGAGAGCTACCGGAAGATGTACGCGGCGTACAAGGCCATCTTCACCAGTTGCGGGCTCACCTTCCGCCCGGTGGAGGCGGACACCGGCCTGATCGGCGGCACCTCGTCGCATGAGTTCATGGTCCTGGCCGACACCGGCGAAGAGGGCATCGCCGTCTGCGACGCCTGCGACTTTGCCGCGAATGTGGAGAGAGCGGAGTTTCAGGAACATGCGCATAAGCCTCCGCCCGACACCCTGCGCGAGAAGCGGCGTGTCCCCACGCCGGGGGAAAAGACCGTCGAAGAAGTCACGGCCTTCCTGAAAGTGCCGGCTTCCCAACTCGTGAAGACGCTGCTGTACCGCGCCGATGGGAAAACCGTCGCCGTCCTGATCCGTGGGGACCATGAGGTCAACGAGGCCAAGCTGAAAAAGACGCTGGGCGCGACAGACCTGGTCATGGCCGATCCCGCTACGGTCGAGCAATTGACCGGCGCGCCAGTGGGCTTCGCCGGACCTCTCGGGCTCTCCGGCGTGATAATGCTGGCCGACCTTGCCGTGAAGCCGCTGACTAACGTCGTGGTGGGCGGGAACGCCGCGGACACCCACTGGGTAGACGTCACACCAGGCCGCGATTTCACGCCGGACCGCTACGCCGATATCCGGAACGCCATGGCCGGCGACGCCTGTCCTCGCTGCGCGAAGCCTCTGCGCATTGTCCGCGGCATCGAGGTCGGCCACGTCTTCATGCTCGGCACCAAGTATAGCGAGAAGATGAAAGCGTTCTATCTCGACAAGCAGGGTCAGGAGCGGATCATTGTGATGGGCTGCTATGGGATCGGCGTGGGACGGACCGCCGCGGCTGCTATTGAGCAGAACCATGACGCGAAGGGGATTATCTGGCCGGCACCGATCGCTCCCTTCCACGTCCACGTCCTGCCGCTTGCCGACGAGGGCAAAGTGTACGAAGCAGCTATCGCGCTGGCAGTGGATTTAGAGAAAGCCGGGATCGAAGCGCTAGTGGATGACCGGGACGAGCGGCCCGGCGTGAAGTTCAACGACGCCGACCTGATCGGCTGTCCCTACCAAGTGGTGATTGGCGAGAAGAACTTATCTCAGGGTCTGATGGAGCTCAAAGAACGCCGCACCGGCACCGTCACGAAACTCGCCCCCGCCGCTGTTGTCGCTCGCCTGGCGGAACTCCTCAGAACAGTTTTGTGAGGTCGTTGAGCTCTCGCAGGGTCTTCACGGAGGGCTTGCCGCGTTTGGTGATGCTGGTGAGGGTGTTTCTGTGCTTGACTTCATGAGAGGAGAAGCCGCGTCATCTTTCAGCTCATCCAGGCGATCGGGCGGCTCCGTAGATGATGGCGGGACGCCCCGCGCCTTCGGCATGGAAGCCGCGCCTGGCGACTCCAAGGAGGCGGCTCGGGCTTGCTTGACTTCGTTCTGGAGCCGGCCCACTTCCTCTAATGACCGCACCACCTTGGCCTTGGCCTCGTTGAGCTGGGCAGTCAGCGTTCGATTCTGGGCTTCCAATTCCGCGACCTGATTTTTGAGACGAGCGATTTCGGCCGTCAGGTCAGCGCTGTGTTTCTCTTCCTCCGCCAGCTGCCGTTGGAAATTGTTCGTGCGGGTAATCTGCGCGTTGTAAGTCTCCTTAGTCACGCAGCCCGCCAGAGCGAGAGCGACGCACAAGAAAAGGGGACAGGCTACTTTTCTGATCAGGTTTGCTGGGTACATCGCCGTTGGGACGATACCCTCCGAAGACAAGAAAAGTAGCCTGTCCCCCTTTCGGTTCATGCCTTCTTCTGCTGGAAGATGCCGGCATCGCACATCATGTACTTCACCTGCCGCATTGGGATGATGATGACTTCCTTGGAGGTATCGATCTCGAGGATCTCCATATCATCGCTGATGGTATGTCGGACGACGTTGTTGTAGCGCAGCTCCTCTTTGTCCGTCAGGACGACTCTCACCCAATATTCCACGGGAGGCTCCTTTATGTTTGTCACGCCGCGATGGGGATCCGCTCGAATTCTCTCGAGGCCGGGTTGGACAGGTAGTCGCGGATGTAATGGCTCAGGTATCCATGTTGCCAGAGTTTCGTGTCGGCGAGCTTCGTGTTCACCTTGTGGAGAATCCGCACCTTGCAACGCGCCTTGGACTCGAACTCTTCCAGGGTTACCCCGCTGATATCGCAGTCGTTGCCGCGTGGGCTCTCGATGACGACCTTGGGCAGATGGATGACCTTCTCGCCATTGAGCCGCTTCAGGATGTCGTCGAAAGTCAGAAGGATCGTGCAGTCGGAATCCCCGCCCAGGGTCGCGTTGGGCACGCACAGGAACCGCGTGCGGTTCTTCCGGTACATGGACAAGATCCGGTACACGCTCTTGGCCATCACCACGATGTCGCGCTTCTCCAGCCCGAGCGAGTCAAAGAGCGTGATGATCTTGTGGCGATTCAGGAAGGCTGTGATAGAAGGTTCGGTGTGGATGGTCTGAATGTTGGGCAGGCCGGCCTCATAAACCCGCCGGGCCTCCTCAGGCAGGTATTGCTTGCCCTGGCGGAGGATCTGCACGGTTTGTTCCTCCATGCCCTTCAGCGGAGTGAGGCAGCCCATCCACAGGAGGACGTTCGTGTTGATCTGGGAAATCGTCTTCGCATCCTCGGACATCGTGTGTGTGTCGAACGAGTAGAAGTTGGCGGAGGTGACCGCCGACCCCTCCAGGACCTTCATCAAGTGATTGACCGACGGCGCATGCGGCATGAGCGCCTTCCGGTAATCCTTGTGCAGGGTGATCACCGACAGATCAAAGTTCATCCGGTTCGGATACTGGGCAGCGAGCTGGTGGATCTTGGGCACGTGCACGTAGCCGACCGTGAACATGTGCAGGCTCTTGTCAGTGTACTTGAGGAAATCTTCCAGCCACTCCATCGCCTTGGGGTGGAGAAAGAGGTCGGTCCACTCCATGTACTCGTTCCCGCCCCAGACCCACAGTTCCCCCGGGCGTGTCGGCTTCTTGCTGATGTAGTCCAGGATGAAATCCCAGTCCTCCTGGGTCGTCTTGCCAGGCTCATCGGTCTTGCGGTAGCTATGGTCGATCTCGTAGCAGAACGTGCACTTCACCGGGCAGGTCTTGCCAATGCTGATGGGAATCTTCCGCTTCTCCATCTCCTGGATGAGGACATCGCGGGGATTGGACGGACGCTCGTAAGTCAGCCTAGCGTCAGTGGGGATGACGGGAATTTCGGTCGCCATAGTACACGTACTCTACCTGAGTAGGCACGGGGCCCGCAAGCCTCAGTCTGAACCGAGTTCCCGGGCGCGCTTCGTCGCGGCTTCGACGGCCTCGATCAGTGAAGCCCGCAGGCGGCCGTGCTCCAGCGCGTGCAGGCCGGCGATGGTCGTGCCTCCCGGAGAGGCTACCTGGTCCTTCAGCCTTCCGGGGTGCTCGCCGGTCTCCAGGACCATCCGCGCCGCACCCAGCACGGTCTGCGCTG
Source organism: Nitrospirales bacterium (assembly GCA_035642795.1). Classification (GTDB taxonomy): domain Bacteria; phylum Nitrospirota; class Nitrospiria; order Nitrospirales; family NS-4; genus NS-12. Next base: position 6,831 of record DASQRT010000329.1, on the reverse strand, counting down.
CCAGGGCCAGAGCCACGTCGCGCGGCAACCCCATCTTCACGCCCCCATCGGCCAGCGCTTCGATGATGAGAAAGATGTAGGCCGGCCCGCTTCCGCTGAGACCGGTCACGGCGTCCATGAGGCGCTCGTCAACCAGTACGACCTTGCCGACCGACTCGAAGACCGCGCGGGCAAGCTGCTCGTCCTCGCGCGAGACGTTCCCGCCCAGGGCAACCGCCGAGATCCCGGCCTGGACTTCGGACGGAGTGTTCGGCATGCAGCGGATAACCCGGACATTCGGTGACAGGTGCGCGACGATCCGGCAGATCGGATAGCCGGCGGCCACCGAAAGGATCATCTTCGCCTCGTTCAGCACGGAACGAAGGTCGTCCAGAACAGAATCCAACACTTGAGGTTCGACCGCTAAGATCGTGATATCTGACCAGGCCGCAGCGGCCTTGTTGTCCATCCCGACCCGGACCTGATATCGGGCTTTGAGGTGATCCAGTCGTTGGGGCAGGATGTCAGTCGCGTGGATTTCATCAGGCGCGGCTGACTTGGTGGCCAGCATCCCGGCGATCAGGACCTCGCCCATGTTGCCGGCGCCGATGATCGCGATCTTTTTCGCCAGAGCCACGGGGATTAATGTTCCGGATGACGCTTGGAGTCGAGGCGCAACAACTCTTCGTGGATCAGCGTCCTGGCCATCTCGGTGATCTGGGAGACCACGGCCGGCGGAAGGTCCGATGTTCGCGACGCCAGAACCGTGCGCACAGCTCCGGCCTTGAGCTTAAGTCGCAGGGCGATCCGTTTGGCGAGGGCATCGAGCGTCATGACCGTCATCGCAAGCCGGTGGACCCGAACCCACCCCCACCACGCGCCGAAGGGGGCAGGACGTCGGTCACCTCCACCTTCGGCGACGCGAATGGCAAGACGAGCAGTTGCGCGATCCGCATGCCCTCTTCGACAACGAAGTCCCGGTTGGAGAAGTTCTTGAGCTCGATCTTGAGCTCCCCGCGGTAATCCGGGTCAATCCAGCCGGCGCCGACTTCGATGTTGTGGCGCGTCGAGAGGCCGGACCGCGACCCGATCCGGCCGACGTGGCCGGGCGGCAGGCTAATAGCAATGCCGGTCGCCACGAGGGCATGCCCTATCTCCACCCGCCCGTCCCTGACCGTGGACGCCGGTATGACGGTCGCCTCGCTCGCAAACAGATCATAGCCGGCCGCGCCGTCCGTGGCTTTCACCGGCACCTTTGCATCGGGGGAGAGCTTCGTGACCTTCACGGATGTGCCAGCGTGACGATACCCTGCTGAGTGGCGACCACGGCCAGGTCGGCGCGCCCGACGAAGAGACCCGTGCAGACGACGCCAGGGGTCTTCTCCAGTTCGGTCTCCAGCCTTGCCGGATCGTCGATTTTCGGAAACCACAGATCCAGGATGTAGTGTCCCGCTTCGGAGACGAAGAGCGCGCCGTCTTTCATCCGTGGTGAGACGCGACAGTCGAGGCGCTCCAAGCGCTTCGCGAGGGTTCGCCACCCGAACGGGACGACTTCCACCGGCAGGGGAAACGACCCGCCCAGGACCGGCACCCGCTTGGTTTCATCCACCACGACGACGAAGCGGGCCGCCGCAGCTGCCACGATCTTCTCTTTTAGGAGCGCGCCCCCGCCGCCCTTGATCAGATTCAACCGGGGGTCCACCTGGTCCGCTCCGTCCAGGGCCAGGTCTACCATCCACTCGGCGTCATCGGCCAGCAACGGGATCCCAGCCTCACTCGCCAGAAGCGCCGTCTCGAGGGAAGTGGCCACGCCACGAATGCGCAGACCCTTCCTGACCCGCTCGGCCAGCTTGGCCACGACGTAGCGGACCGTGGAGCCGGTCCCCAACCCCACGATCTGGCCATCCTTGACATACGCCGTCGCCACGTCGGCCGCCATTTTCTTGAGCGCGCCCTGGTCCATCTCACCGCTTCCTTTTATGAGCGGACGCCGGTCTAGCCTTCTTAAACGTGACCAGCGTCTCCCACGCCCGTAGCAACTCGGCCACGGTCCAGGCTTGTGCGATGCATCCGTGCGGCGTGAACGGGGGGGCGCCGTCGAAGACCTCGCTCAGGGTCCCGAGACCGTGCGACTGGAGATGACGGATCATCGGCTCCAGAAAAGACCGTGCACGGACCGGATCGCGATACACCTTGAGATGTGCCGTGATAAACGGGCCCAGTAGCCATCCCCAGACCATGCCTTGGTGGTAGGCCGCATCGCGGCTGCGCTGGTCCACGCCGTACTGGCCCACGTATGCCGGGTGGTCTGGAGCCAAACTCCGCAGCCCGTACGATGTCAAAAGATGACGAGCGCAGACATCCACGATGGCCCTCTGCCGGACCAACTCAAGGGGACTGGCCGGCAGCGACACCGCGAAAATCTGATTTGGCCGCAAGGACGGATCGTCCCCGTCCGGCCCGTCCAGCACGTCATAGCAGTAACCCAGGGAGTCGTTCCAGAACCTGGCGAACCCGGCCTCCGTACGATCAGCCAATTCTGCGTATTCGCCGGCGGGCTTCCTGACGATCCGGGCTAACGCCGCCATGGTCCACAGCGCATTGTACCAAAGGGCATTCACCTCCACCGGCTTGCCGATACGTGGCGTGACGACCAAGCCTTCGACCTTAGCGTCCATCCACGTGAGCTGCACGCCCTCCTCGCCGGCCCAGAGTAAACCGTCCGCATGGTCCAAGTGAATGCCGTAGCGGGTGCCGCGCCGGTGCCAATCCACGATTTCGGCCAGCACGGGGAAGAGCTCCCGCACCAGTCGGTCATCGCCCGTCGTCGCATGATAGGCGCGGATCGCTTCCACGTACCAGAGCGTGGCGTCCACGGTGTTGTATTCGGGTGTCTCGCCGGCGTCGGGGAACCGGTTGGGCATCATGCCACGGTCCACGAAGGCCGCGTACGTTTTCAGTATCCGGCGGGCGATGGCAGGACGTCCCGTTGTCAGCGTGAGCCCGTGCAGAGCGATCATCGTATCGCGGCCCCAGTCTGCGAACCAATGGTATCCCGCGATGACGGATTGGCCATCGGAGTCAGCCGGGGAAGACCGATCAACGATGAACTGGTCGGCGGCGAAGATCGTCTGCTCCACCCACGCCGGCGCCTCCTTCGACACGGCAGGATAGGCTTTGGCAAAGGCGCTGTGGAGCGTGCGCTGGTGTCGCGTACGCCGCTCAAGGGCTTTTGCTCCATCTAAGGATGCGCTGGGGTCGGTGCTGAGGACGATCGTGAGCGGCTTCCCCTCTTCGACCGTTCCTTGAATCGTCCCGGCGTGCAGGTGATCATCATGGTCTTCCAGGCCTCGGGCGCGTTCCACGGCAAGGTCGAACCCCCAATGCCAGTCATGCGCCCTCTCGTACCGTCCCCGGTCCGACCGCAGATAGAACGGGACGGCGCCGTCGTACGCCGCCACGGTGAGCCCGCGGTCCTCAGCCGTGACGCGCATCTGCCAACCGTTCCCCCGCGTGCTGCCGTGGTGGTCGCGGTAATTCACCAGGGCTTTGATGCTCAAGGCAACGGGACCGGAGCCGCGCGTCAGCTCGTATCGCACGTAGGTGGTATTCGCGCCCGGCTCCATCCAGACCCGCTTCTCTAGTAGATCGTCGGCGAGGGCATACGTCCAGACCGGCACCGTGTCTTCCAACCGGAAGCGTTCGAGATAGCGATAGCCATCAGGGTTAACCGAACCATTGTGCCAGCGGTTCGTGAAGAGCGGGTACCTGCGCCCACCATGCTCGGCGGTCTCATCGAGCTTAGCAACCAGGAGCGTGCGTCCGACCGGCGGTTTCAGCGCCGCCACGAGGAGGCCGTGATAACGGCGCGTCAGCAGGCCGGCGACCGTGCCGGACGCGTACCCGCCGAGCCCGTTGGTGACCAGCCACTCGCAGACTTCAGCCTGGTTCAGGTCCCCGCAGACGTCCCGTCCGAAGTCGATGAGGACGCTCACACGCGTCCGTACACCGGAATCGCCGCGCCGTGGATCACCTCGGCGTCCGGGGAGCAGAGAAAGAGAATGACCTTGGCGATGGCCTCCGGTTTGGGCCACTGGCTGTGATCCGCGTTGGGCATCGCTTGGCGGTTGGCCTCTGTATCAATGATGCTGGGCAGGACCGCGTTGACGTTGATCCGGTACGGCTTGAGCTCTTCTGCCAGGCTTTGGGTCAGGACCAGCTCGGCCGCCTTGGAGGCCGCGTAGGCGGACAGTCCCGCGTCGCCCTTCAGGCTCGACCGGGACGCCACATTCACGATCCACCCGCGGTTCTGCTTGATCATCTGCGGCACGATGGCCTTGGAGCAGAGATAGGCCGATTTGAGGTTCAGGTTCAGCATGCGGTCCCAGGTCGTCTGGTCGGTCTCCCAGACGGGCTTCCCGCCGGCAAACCCGCCCACGATGTTGACGAGGACATCCACCCGGCCGTGGCGGGCAACGATCTCCTCGGCGAACCGTTTGACCGCGCCCTCATCTGTCACATCGACCTTGAGACAGCTCACGCGGGCCGACAGCGCCCCGGCCTCCTTTGCGAGCCGGTCCTGCTCTGGCGGCATCACGCAGGTCGTCACGACCGTCGCGCCCGCCCGGAGGAAGCTGAGGGTCACCGCCCGGCCGAGGCCACCGGTTCCTCCCGGGATCGCCACGACTGATCCGGTAAAGTCCATTCCTACCTGATGGCCAGCGTGCGGATGTAGGCCAGCACGTCCCGCATCTCGCGCTCGTCTATCTCGCTCATCCAGCCGGGCATGGCCGTACCGGGCCGGCCGAACTTGATGACCTCCAGCAACTCGACGTCTTTTTTAGCCTGCGTGGCAGGTAACGTCAAATCTGCCGGCTTGGGATTGAGTTGCTCCGCCGCCGCCCCGTCGCCTTTGCCGGAGGTCCCGTGGCAGTTGACGCAGTTCTGCTTATAGATCCGCTCACCCGCGTCAAGATCTGGTTTCTGTTTGAGCCGCTGACCGGCTGCATCTCCGAACCACACCGCGAGGCCCGTCACAATGAGAACCACGATGATGCCGGCGCGACAAATCACCGATGATCTCTCCATAAGCGCAGCCGACGGATGCGCGGCGGTAGTATCCTACATTCCCCCAGACCTTGCAACACGAGTGCGCGGATGATTGCGAGCCCCATCAGACGCTGCTACAATGCCGTGAAGCCCTCATCAATTATGGAGGACCACTGAACGGTGCCACTACCGACATCCCTGCAGAAAGCGTTCAACACCACCCTGAACGAACTGGGCGCCGACATAGCCCTGATTGCGCTCAAGGAGGACGGGTTCGGCCCATTCGTGTCTCACGCGCACCGGGGCTTCACTCCTCGGGAAATCCAGGCCGTCGTGAGGGCACTGTCGCAACCGGAGGTCGGGTTCGACAGCGCCGCGGGCAACGGCGACGCACGGCAGCGGACGGTCCGCATCCGGATGACGGCCCCATCCCACCGCTCGCTCCTCACCATTCCCCTGCAGGTCTCCAAACGAGTCTGCGGAGCCCTTGTGATCGGGCGCAAGGACATCGTCATGTTCTCGGACAAGGACCGGAAAAACCTGATGGAATCAGCCGAGGAGCTCGAGGCGGCGCTGGTGAAGGCCGGCGTGCCGACTCTCGCCGCGGGTGCGCCCATGGCACCCACGGCAGAGATTGGAGCCGGGGGCATCGAACCCCTTATGGCCCAGATCCGGCCCCTGATCCCGTACGACCGCGCGTTTTTGACCAGGCACGAGCCTCATTCAAAGACCCTCACGACCCTGCTATCCCACACCCCCGGGCACTGCGAATGGCGAGAAGGCCAGACGTTGACGCTGGAAGGGTCCGCTGCTGGGTGGGTCATCCGGCACAAAAAGCCGCGGGTGGACCGGGATCTGGCATCCACCCAAGGACGATTCCTGGACTACAAAGAGCTGTACAAGGACAAATTCAAGACGGCGATGGTCCTGCCGCTCAAAAGAGGACAGGACCTCATCGGGACTATTCTCCTGGGGTCCAAGACGCCGGACGTCTACAACGCGGACATGGCCAGGGCTGCCGCTCCCCAGTTGGAGCACTTGGCCGCGCTTCTCCCCACCCTGGGACCAGGTTCGGCCGTTTCTCCCCTCCTGGAACGAACCGGCGCCGTAAGCAGCGTCGAGCTGGCTGGGCAGGCCGCCGGCTCCATGGTGGTTCACGATCCCCATGAGTCCAACGAGCTGATGCTCCGGCACGAGCGGCAGCAGGCCATCCGGGAAGTAACGGCCTTCCTCGAACAGGAAATCCAGCGCCCCCTGACCAAGACTCGCCTCGAGATGGAAGAGACCGTCCGGGACACGGCCGCCGAGGAACTGGCAAGTGCGGATGTACTACAGCGGGTCGAGAAGGCCTACTTGGAGCTGACCCGCATCGAGGCCATTCTCAATGAGGTCCTCGACTTCGCCAAGCCGCTGGACTTGCACCCGCGCGTGGTCCGGATCCCCGAGGTCCTCGAGAGCGCGCTGGCGGTCATCACCGAGGACCTGGAAAAGAACGCCATCACGGTCACCCGGGACTTCTCACCCTCGCTGCCGGCCGTCAAAGTGGACGAAGGCAAGCTCCAACAGGTCTTCCTGAGCATCCTCAAAAACGCCCTGGAGGCCATGACGACCCATGGGCACATTCACCTCCAGGCGGTACCCCACAGGGGTGCGCGGAGTCGGCACGAGGTGGCCATCACGCTCCAGAACGACGGCGCGCCGATTCCCACCGAGCACATCGGCAAGATCTTCGAGCCTGGGTTCACCACCAAGGCTGCCGGCACCGGGCTCGGACTGGCGTCTGTCAAGAAGATCATCGAAGAG
>DASQRT010000328.1:0-2309 GCA_035642795.1 Nitrospirales bacterium | reverse complement strand
GCTGCCCCGCATCCTCTTTCCTGTCGGCGGTATGCACAAAGAGGAGGTATGGCCCAAGGCGGAAGCGATCGGGCTGCCGGCAGACGAGGTCAAAGAGAGCCAGGAGATCTGCTTCGTGACGAAGGGTGACTATCGCAGTTTTCTGGATGAGCAGGCCCCGCAGGCGGCGCGGCCAGGGCCGTACGTCGGCACGGATGGGACGGTGTTGGGCACGCATCGCGGAGTGCCGTTCTATACTCCGGGCCAGCGACGCGGGCTTGGGCTCGCGGCGGCGCAGCGCCATTACGTCGTGCGCGTGAACGCCGCCAGCAATACCGTGGTGGTAGGTTTGGAGGAAGATCTGCTGGAGCCCGCTTGCCTCGTCGGCGATCTCAACTTCCTGAGCGTGGATGGGCTGGCCGAACCGGTTCGTGCCGAGGTCAAGGTCCGCTACGCAAGCCCGGCGGCTCCGGCTACGATCTGGCCGCTGGCGGACGGGCGGCTGCGCGTCCAGTTTGACTCGCCCCAGCGGGCCCTCAGCCCGGGCCAGTCTGCGGTCTTTTACCGGGGAGACCGGGTGCTGGGCGGCGGAATCATCGAAGCCGGGTGTCGCGCCGACTGAAACGTGGCGAACTGCTTGACAGCATTGGGCTTTCGTGTTACGGTGCGCCTCCTTTGAGTGAGCCTGCCAGCACGAATTAACACCAGCAAGGCGGTTACTGACAAGTGGTCCAGACGGCGATTGCACGACGATACGCGAAGGCTCTGTTCGACTTGCAGGGTCCGCCCGGGATCGGCCCGTCCGCTGAGGCGCTCCGTCTGCTGGCTGAAGCCTTCGCCACCGCCCGCGAGTTCCGTGCCCTGCTGCTGAGCCCGGTCTTTACCAAGGAGGAGAAGGCCGCCGTCGTCAATCAGGTAGCGGCCAAGGCCGGGTGCCCGCCGATCACCAGCCGGTTCCTCGCCCACGTCGTCCGCAAGAACCGGATCGCCCAGATCCGGGAGATCAGCGACGCCTTCAGCAAGCTGGCCGACCAGGTGTCCAATCGCAAGACTGTTCAGGTCGTGGCCGCCAGTCCGCTTTCCGACAAGCAACGAGCCGCGATCCGGACGCGGCTCGAGCAGGTGACGCGCGGCAAGGTTGACTTGGCGGTCCAGGTCGATCCCGGCGTGATCAGCGGTCTGGAGATTCGCTTCGGCAGCCGGGTATACGATGGCACGGTCCGCGGGCAACTGGAACGTCTGCGGGGCATCCTCACACGAACGTAACCGCACGCGAAAGCCTAAGGAGCAGCACGCATGCAGATCAAAGCGGAAGAGATCAGTTCAATCATCCGGGATCAGGTGAAGTCCTTCGAGAAGCAGGTAGACGTGGCCGAAGTCGGCTCCGTGCTCCAGGTCGGGGACAGCATCGCCAAGGTCTACGGGCTGGACGGGGCGATGGCCGGCGAGCTGCTGGAGTTCCCCGGCGGCCTCAAGGGGATCGCGCTGAACCTGGAAGAAGACAACGTTGGCGCGGTGATCCTGGGCTCCGACGAGCATATCAAGGAAGGGGATCTCGTCAAGAGGACGGGCCGGATTGCGGAAGTCCCCGTCGGGGAGGCCGTCGTCGGGAGGGTCGTGGACCCGATCGGCACCCCACTGGACGGCAAGGGGCCGGTCCAGGCCAAGGAGTTCCGCCGGGTGGAGGTCAGGGCACCCGGGGTGATCGAGCGCCAGCCCGTGCGCGAGCCCCTGCAGACCGGGATCAAGGCCATCGACGCGATGATCCCCATCGGGCGTGGCCAGCGGGAGTTGATCATCGGTGACCGGCAGACCGGCAAGACCGCCATCGCGGTGGACACCATCATCAACCAGAAGGGCCAGAACGTCATCTGCATCTATGTCGCTATCGGCCAAAAGCGCTCCACGGTGGCGCGCGTCATCAAGATACTCGAAGAGTCCGGGGCCATGGCGTACAGCATCGTTGTCTCCGCCACGGCCAGCGACCCAGCCTCGTTGCAGTACCTCGCCCCCTACGCCGGCGTGTCGATGGGCGAGTATTTCCGCGACACGGGCCGGCACGCGCTGATCATCTACGACGACCTTTCAAAGCATGCGACGGCGTACCGGCAGCTCTCGCTGCTGCTGCGGCGCCCACCGGGCCGCGAGGCGTACCCTGGTGACGTGTTCTACCTGCACTCCCGGCTCCTGGAGCGGGCGGCGAAATTCAGCAAGGAAAAGGGCAGCGGCAGCCTCACGGCCCTGCCGATCATCGAGACCCAGGCTGGCGACGTGTCGGCGTACATTCCCACGAACGTCATCTCGATCACCGACGGGCAGATCTACCTAGG
>DASQRT010000327.1:0-4161 GCA_035642795.1 Nitrospirales bacterium | reverse complement strand
GCTCAGCTCGGCCAGAGCCTTGTCGGCTTCTTCACCTTTCTTTAAGGGTTTGCCGTGCCAGTCCAGCTTGTCTTCAACGAACGAGATCCCCTTGCCCTTGAGTGTGCGGGCCAGGAGGACAGTGGGCCGGCCTTTCGTCCGGGCCGCCTGCGCGAACGCGTCCAGGAGCTTGGCGATATCGTGCCCGTCCACGGGGATGGCATTCCAGCCGAACGCACTCCAGCGCGTGCGGTAAGTCTCCACATCGTGCTGCAGAAGGGTGGGATCGCTCTGGCCGAGACGGTTGATGTCCACGATCGCGCAGAGATTGTCGAGCTGGTAGTGGCGCGCGATCTCGGCGGCCTCCCAGTTGGAGCCCTCCATTGACTCGCCATCGCCCATCAGGACGTAGGTGCGGTAGCTCGACTTGTCCAGGTACTTGGCGTTGAGGGCCAGCCCGATGCCGGCGTTGAATCCTTGGCCGAGCGAGCCTGTCGCCACGTCCACGAAGTTCAGGCGCGGAGTGGGATGGCCCTCAAGGTCCGAATCCAAGGTCCGCAGGCGCAACAGCTCGTCCGGATTGAACGCGCCGGCTTCGGCCCACGCCGCATACAGCAGCGGCGCCGCATGGCCTTTGGACAGGACAAACCGGTCGTTGTTCGAATGCTTCGGGTTAAGTGGATCGAACCGCATGACCGAGAAGAACAGAGTGGCGACGATGTCAGCCGCCGAGCAGCAACTGGTCGGATGCCCGCTGCCGGCTTCGGTCGTCGAGCGAACGCTCAGGATCCGCAGCCTGGCGGCGAGGTGAGACAGTGTGGCTACACGCGTGTCAGCGGACGTGGATGTCGTTGGCACAGGGCGCTCTCCTAATTGTATGGACTCAGGGTAAAACGCAGTGGGTTGATGTGCATGCTGGAGCCTAGCAAATGGCGTCGAATCAGTCAATCCGGAGTCTCGCCGTTCATTGACAATCTTTTGCCACATTTGTTAGGGTGAAGCCCCTCCGATGTTCTGATCGGGAGACTGCAAGTGTGACCCTTCAGAATCTGCTCCTCGCCTTGCATCATTTTTGGGCCGATCGTGGATGCGTCATCCACGAACCCTACGATATGGAAGTTGGGGCAGGGACGTTCCATCCAGCGACTTTTCTGAAGGTATTGGGCCCCGAACCCTGGCGTGCAGCCTACGTTCAGCCTTGCCGGCGGCCAACGGACGGGCGGTATGGAGAAAACCCCAACCGCCTCCAACATTATTACCAATATCAGGTCATCCTGAAACCCTCGCCGGACGACGTCCAGGATCTCTATCTCCAGAGCCTTCGCGCGCTCGGCATCAGCCCCAAGCAGCACGACATCCGATTCATGCAGGACGACTGGGAGTCGCCCACGCTCGGCGCCTGGGGGCTCGGGTGGGAAGTACGGCTCGACGGCATGGAGATCACCCAGTTCACGTATTTCCAGGAAGTGGGCGGGATCGAGTTGAATCCGATCTCGGCCGAGATCACCTACGGAACCGAGCGGATCGCCATGTACCTGCAAGGCGTAGATAATGTCTTCGACCTGGAGTGGACCAAGGGGGTCACCTACGGGGACATTCACCTTGAAGACGAAAAGCAGTTCTCCAAGTACAACTTCGAGGCCGCCGATGTGAAAGCACTGATGTCCACCTTCACAGCCTATGAAACTGAAGGCAAGCGCTTGGCCGGGCAGGGCCTGGTGCTGCCGGCCTATGATTGCTGTGTGAAGACTTCGCATCTGTTCAACCTGCTGGATGCCCGCGGCGCGCTCAGCGTCGCCGAGCGGACCAGCTACATTGCTCGTGTGCGAGCCCTCGCGTATCAGTGCGCCGAGGGGTATGTTGCTATGCCCAGCAAGGCGACGGCATGAAACGCAAACCGGAAAAAGGCCACGAGCTGCTGCTGGAAATCGGGACCGAAGAATTGCCCGCGCAGTTCGTGCCGCCGGCACTGGCCAACCTGCGGGGAAAGGCCACGCAGCTTTTCAATGCACACCGGCTGCAGCACGGTGACCTGAAGATTTTGGGTACGCCCCGTCGCCTGACGCTCTGGGTACAGGAGTTAGCGGACTGTCAGGAACCAATTTCTATGGAGGTGATGGGGCCGTCCAAAGCCGTCGGGTTTGACGCGCAGGGTCAGCCGACCAAGGCAGCGATCGGGTTTGCGACGTCCCAGGGAATTGCTGTGATCGCATTGGTTACGCGCACGACTTCCAAAGGCGAGTACCTGTTTGCCGTGAAGAGGGAGCCTGGTCGCAAGACAACGGTGCTACTGCCAGAACTTCTCGCCGAGTTGGTGAGCGGACTTTCGTTTCCAAAGGCTATGCGGTGGAACGAGACGAACGTCCGGTTCGCGCGTCCGGTCCGCTGGCTGCTGGCCTTGTATGACGGCAAGACCGTCCGGTTCGAGTTTGCCAGGTTGAAAACCGGAGATGCGACCCTCGGCCATCGCTTCCTCTCGTCCGGCCTTCCGATGCGTGTCAGGGATTTCCGGTCATACGAAAAAGCATTGGAGAAAGCCGGCGTGATTGTGGATCCCGACAAGCGGCGAGCGAAGATCCTCGCTCAGCTGGATCGGATCGCCAAACAGAAGAAGGGACTCCTTCATCGGGACGAGGCCTTGTTGGAACAGGCAGTGTTCTCGGTCGAGATGCCGCAGGTTCTCGTAGGTTCCTTCAAGCCACAGTACCTCGCGCTCCCCAAGGAGGTGCTGATGGCCTCGATGAAAGAGCATCAGGGCTACTTCTCCCTCTTAGCTAAGGACGGCAAGTTGCTCCCTTACTTTGTCGCCGTGGTCAACATGCGCGGAAGTGACGCGACGATCCGTGCCGGGAATGAGCGGGTATTGGCGGCGCGTTTGGCTGATGCGAAGTTTTTCTTCGATGAAGATCGTAAGACTCGGCTGGAAAGCCGACTGGAGAAGCTCAAGGGAGTGACCTTCCACCAGAAGCTCGGGACGCTCTATCAGAAGGTGGGACGCGTGACAGCATTGGCATCGAAGCTGGCCGACACTCTTGGCGACCTGGACACCATCGAGCACTGCCGGCGGGCCGCCACTCTCTGCAAGGCCGATCTCGTGACCGGCATGGTCGGGGAGTTCCCGACGCTGCAGGGCATCATGGGACGGGAGTACGCCCTGCATGACGGCGAGCCCGAGGCAGTAGCGGACGCGATCGCGGAGCATTACCGGCCGCGCTTTGCCGAGGATGCCATTCCGGCGAGCCTTGCCGGGAAGATCCTCTCGCTCGCCGACCGGCTCGATACGCTGGCAGCTTTCTTCGCTGTGGGGCTCGTACCTTCCGGGTCCCAGGACCCGTTCGCCCTTCGACGCCACGCCTATGCCGTCATCCGTATCCTGGTCGAAGGTGAGCTCTCGTTGGGGCTCAACGCTACGATTCAGGACACCGTCAGGCTTTTAAAGGAGCAGGGGATTCCGGTGGAGGACAAGGCCGCCGGCGAGCTGCAACGCTTTTTCGGGGAGCGACTGCGGTATTATGCTCAGGAGGTCGCCAGACTACGTGGCGATCTGGTCGAGGCGGTGCTGGCTCGGTGGCAGTCCGGCACGTTTGATCCACGGGACATCTTGAAGCGCGCTGGCTTCCTTGAGGCCTTTGCGGATCGGCCGGAGTTCGAGGCGCTCGTGATCGCCTTCAAACGGGCCGAAAACATCACGAAGGCCCAAGTCGAGGATAAGGTTGACGTCGTGTTGCTGAAGGAAGAGGTCGAAAAGAGCTTGTACACAGCCACGTGCGCGGATGAAGATGTAGTCCCCGGACTTATAAAGGATGGGAAGTACAAGGATGCCCTCGAGGCATTGGTCGCTCTCAAAGCTCCCATCGATGCGTTCTTTACCGGGGTGATGGTGATGGTCGAAGACGAAACGCTCCGCCGTAATCGGCTGGCTTTGCTGGTCCGCGTGCGGAATCTCTTCCGCCAGTACGCAGACTTTTCCAAGGTCAGCAGCGAATTGAAATAATGCAAGGTTTAAATCGGTTATATGTATATAATTCAACTATTAATTTAGACTTTATACGAGGGACTCGTGGCCACTAAGAAATACGTCTACTTCTTCGGCAACGGGAAAGCCGAAGGGCATGGGGACATGAAGGACCTGCTGGGCGGCAAGGGCGCCGGCCTGGCGGAGATGACCAACCTGGGCGTGCC
>DASQRT010000326.1:0-3925 GCA_035642795.1 Nitrospirales bacterium | reverse complement strand
CACAAGATCCGGTTGATCACCAACAATCCCAGGAAGATCGTCGGGGTGGAGGGGTACGGGCTCCGGGTCGTCGAGCGCGTGCCAATCGAGATTTCACCTCAGGACTCGAACATTCGCTACCTGAGAACGAAGAAAGTCAAGCTGGGTCACCTCCTAGACAAGGTCTGATCGTAGACAGGGCACATACCGTATGCCGACGATGATCGAAGGGGGAGGTACGGCTGCCGGGCTGCGGTTCGCGATCGTGCGCAGCCGATTCAACGAAGACATCACGAAGCGACTTCTGGAAGGAGCGCTCGACGCCTTGCATAGAGGCGGAGTCCTCGACGAGGCGATCGACGTAGTGCTCGTCCCAGGGGCATTTGAGATCCCCCTGGTCGCGTCTCGATTGGCGCGTTCCCGCCGCTATGACGCCATCATCTGTCTCGGTGCCGTGATCCGCGGAGAGACGCCTCACTTTGAGTACATCAGCGCCGAGGTCAGCCGCGGGATTGCTCGGGTGGCATATGACTATGGCTTACCGGTTATCTTTGGCGTGCTGACCACCGATACCGAAGAACAGGCGGATGCACGATCGGGAGTTGTACGGGAAGGGGCGCGTCTTGGCGCGCCTGGGGCGGGCGGGTGTGATAGCGGAGTGAACCGGGGCTATGAAGCTGGTGTTGCGGCGATCGAGATGGCTAATCTCATGAAGCGCCTCATGGGTCTTTCCAGGCACCGGCCTTCCCGCAAGAGGTCACGATGAGCCTCCGTCGCAAAGGCCGCGAGCTGGCCCTCCAAATCCTGTACCAGTGGGATATCCATCGTGATACATCCGGCTGGCTGGAGGACTTCTGGGCACAGAACCCAACACACTCGGAGGCTAAGATCTTTGCCGAAGGCCTTGTCGACGGGGTCATTACCCATGCGGACGAACTGGACAGCCTGCTCGGCCGCTGCGCCGAGCACTGGACCGTTCACCGGATGGCGATTACAGATCGGACCGTCCTGCGCATGGCGGTCTATGAGCTTCTGTACCTGCCGGACATTCCTGCTCGCGTCACGCTCAACGAAGCCATCGAGATCGTGAAATTGTTCGGCGACGAGCAATCGGGTTCCTTCGTCAACGGCATCCTGGACCGTATTCTTCGCGAGGACCCCCGCCTGCAGAGCAAAGCGCGGGAGGCGGTCACGTCGGTGACCCATGATTGATCGCTATTCCAGACCTCACTTGAAAGCGATTTGGGAGCCCGCGCGCAAGTATGAAACCTGGCTGCAAGTGGAGCTCCTGGCCTGCGAGGCTCTGGCGAAGAAAGGGCTGATCCCGTCGTCTGCGGTCCGGCAGATCCGTGCCAAGGCCCGCATCAATCCGGCGCGCATCGAGGCGCTGGAGCTGGTCACAAAGCACGACGTCATCGCCTTTATCGAATCCATTTCCGAGCAGGTCGGGCCGGCAGCCCGCTACCTGCACATGGGCTTGACCTCCTCCGATATCCTTGACACCTCGTTGGCTGTCCTGATGGTCGAGGCCGCTGATGCCATTCTGGAGGATCTCGACCGGCTACTCGCCGTACTCCGCGACCGCGCCTGGGAGCACCGTGGCACCCTCATGATCGGACGCTCCCACGGCATCCATGGCGAGCCCATCACGTTCGGCTTTAAGTTGGCCATCTGGTACGACGAGACGAAGCGCCATCGCGAGCGGTTTCACACGGCGCGCCAAGGGATCGCGTACGGCAAAGTGTCAGGCGCCATGGGCACTTTCGCGCACCTGTCGCCCGACATCGAGGCTTACGTCTGTAAAAAACTCGGGCTCAAGCCGGCGCAGGTTTCCAATCAGATCGTCCAGCGCGACCGGCACGCGACCTATCTCACGGCCTTGGCGTTGCTCGCGAGCAGCATCGAGAAGTTCGCCACCGAGATCCGCCACCTGCAGCGGACGGAGGTGCTGGAAGTGGAGGAGCCCTTCACGCCGGGCCAAAAGGGCTCCTCTGCCATGCCGCACAAGCGTAACCCCATTGTTTCCGAAAACCTCTGTGGCTTGGCCCGGCTGGTCCGTGCAAACTGTCTCGCCTCCATGGAGAATGTCGCCCTGTGGCACGAGCGCGACATCAGCCACTCGTCGGTCGAGCGGGTCATCATCCCCGACAGCACGATCCTCGTGGACTTCATGCTGGCCCGGTTCAAGGACCTTATGGCCAATCTCGTCGTCTACCCCGACCGGATGCAGCGGAACATCGAGCTGACCGGCGGCGTCATCTACTCGCAACAGCTCATGCTGGAGTTGGTACGTCAGGGCGCGCCGCGCTTGCAGGCCTACGAAGTCGTGCAGCGTTTAGCGATGGCGGCCTGGCAGGGGAGGGCGCCGTTCCGGGATCTGGTCGAGAAAGATCTCCTCATCACGCGCCACCTGTCGCCTGCTGCGATCGGCACGTGCTTCGACCCGAAGGCCTACATACGCCACATCCCCGAGATCTTCAAGCGGGTGTTCGGCTCATCCGGCAAAGCGCGCACGACTCGTAAGCGGAGAAGGGCATGAAGGCTAAGGTTTCCGTCACCTTGAAGCGAGGCATCCTGGACCCTCAGGGCCAGGCCGTCCTGCACGCCCTCAGTTCGCTGGGCTATCCCGGCGTGAAGGACGTGCGGATGGGAAAGCTCATTGAGCTTGAACTGGCCACAAACGACCGGGCCGGCGCAGAGGCGGAGGTGAAAGCCATGTGCGAGCGTCTCCTGGCCAACACCATTATCGAAGAGTACCGGATCGAGCTGATGGAATGACTGCCCCATTGCGAGTCGGCATCCTCGTCTTCCCGGGGTCCAATTGCGATCGCGACTGTCATTACGCCGTCACTGAGGTTCTGGGCGCCAAAGCCGACTTTATCTGGCACAAAGAGCCGACCCTTCCACAAGTAGATGCCGTCATTATCCCCGGAGGCTTCTCCTACGGTGATTATCTCCGCACCGGCGCGATCGCCCGATTCTCGCCGGTGATGGGGGCGGTCACACGATTCGCCGAAGCCGGCGGGTTAGTCCTTGGCATCTGCAACGGGTTTCAAATTCTGCTGGAGGCCGGACTCCTGCCAGGCGCCATGCTGAGAAACCGCTCTCTCTCCTTTATATGTAAGGACATCCATGTTCAAGTAGAGAACCCCAAGACGCCGTTCACCAGTCGCTGCAGGCCTGGCCAAGTCCTGACCCTCCCGATCGCCCACGGCGAAGGCAACTACTATGCGGACCAGGCGGCGCTTTCGACACTGAAGGCCCGGAACCAGGTCGTTTTTCGCTACTGTACGGAAGACGGCAAGGTCACGCCGGCGGCCAACCCCAACGGCTCGCTCGACAACATCGCGGGGATCGTCAATGACGCCGGCAACATCCTCGGCATGATGCCGCATCCAGAACGTTGCGCCGACGCGCTCCTCGGCAATGAAGACGGGCGACTGATCCTGCTCTCGCTGCTCGATGCCATCAAAAGCGGACAACGTTCTCCGAAGCCCGTCCTGGCTTCGTGAACATCCTGACGCGAACGGACCTTAAAGAACGCATGGATTCCCAATCACCGATGATCACGAAAGACCTCATCGCCCAGCATGGGTTGACGGAGGAGGAGTACAGGAAGATCGTCAGCCTCATGGGACGGGAGCCGAACCTCACCGAGCTCGGGATGTTCTCGGTGATGTGGAGCGAGCACTGCTCGTATAAGAGTTCCCGCGCCTTCCTCAAGAAGCTCCCGACGGAAGGCCCGCACGTCATCCAGGGACCCGGCGAGAACGCCGGCGCTGTGGACATCGGCGACGGTCTGGCGGCCGTCTTCAAGATGGAGAGCCATAACCACCCCTCGTTTATCGAGCCTTATCAGGGCGCCGCGACGGGAGTCGGAGGAATCCTCCGCGACATCTTCACGATGGGCGCGCGCCCGATCGCGTTGCTGGACTCTTTGCGGTTC
>DASQRT010000325.1:0-4980 GCA_035642795.1 Nitrospirales bacterium | reverse complement strand
CTCTTTCCGATCCCACAGACTGATCGCAACCGCCTCGGAGCGGTCCGAGGTAAGAAACGAAATCTCATCCTTGAAGCCATTCTGCTTCCGCAGCAGGGGCAGGACGTCCTTCTCGACCGTCCGGGTAAACTCACCGGCCGTGTTGGCCTTCAGATGGATGGACACATTGCGTGCGTACATTCTCGCGACTCCTTAGGCTAAATCGACGTGAACCTAGTGCGTGACTCCTGCGCGTGCGTGTGCGTGCACACCGTCTCACCGATCAGTACATCCCGCCCATGCCACCGCCGCCGGGCATCGGGGGCATCTTCTCCTTCTCCTTCTTCTCCGCCACCACGCACTCGGTGGTGAGGAGCAGTCCCGCAATGGACGCGGCGTTCTGTAGTGCCGTGCGAGTGACCTTGGTCGGATCGATGACGCCGGCCGCGACCAGATCCTCGAACTCGTCGGTCTGGGCGTTGTAGCCGTAGTTCAGCTTGGCCGACTCCTTCACCTTTCCCACCACGATCGCGTCCTCGGCACCCGCGTTCTGCACGATGATCCGGATCGGTTCCTCGAGCGCGCGGCGGACGATCTCGATGCCGGTCTTCTCGTCGTCATCGGCGCCCCTGACCTTGTCGAGGGACTTCTGACACCACAAGAGTGCGACACCGCCGCCTGGCACGATGCCCTCCTCGACCGCGGCGCGGGTCGCGTGCAGCGCGTCCTCGACCCGGGCCTTCTTCTCCTTCATTTCAATCTCGGTGGCCGCGCCCACGTTGATCACGGCGACGCCGCCCGCGAGCTTCGCGAGCCGCTCCTGCAGCTTCTCCTTGTCGTAATCCGACGTGGACTTCTCGATTGCCGCCTTGATCTGGCCGATGCGGCCTTGAATGTCGGCCTGCTTGCCCTTGCCACCGATGATCGTGGTGTTGTCCTTGTCGATGACGATCCGCTTTGCGTGGCCGAGATCGTCGAGCACCGTGTTCTCGAGCTTGACGCCCAGCTCTTCGGAAATCACCTTGCCACCGGTGAGGGTCGCGATATCGGTGAGCATCTCCTTGCGCCGGTCCCCGAAGCCTGGGGCTTTCACCGCGCACACCTTCAGCGTGCCGCGCAGCTTGTTGACCACCAGCGTGGCCAGCGCCTCGCCCTCCACGTCCTCGGCAACGATGAGCAGCGGCTTGCCCGCCTGCGCCACCTTCTCGAGCACCGGGAGCAGGTCCTTCATCGAGGAGATCTTCTTGTCGTGCACCAGGATGTACGCGTCCTCGAGCACGGCCTCCATCTCCTCCGGATCGGTGACGAAGTAAGGCGAGAGGTAGCCGCGGTCGAACTGCATCCCGTCCACGGTTTCGAGCGTGGTCTCGAGACCCTTCGCCTCCTCGACCGTGATCACGCCGTCTTTGCCGACCTTGTCCATGGCGTCGGCGATCTTGTCGCCGATCTCCTTGTCACCATTGGCGGAGATGGTGCCGACCTGCGCGATCTCCTTCCGGCCCTTGGTGGGCGCGGAGATCCGCTTCAGCTCCTCCACCACCAACTCGACCGCCTTCTCGATGCCGCGCTTCAGCGACATCGGGTTGGCGCCCGCGGTAACCGATTTCAGACCCTCGCGGAAAATCGCTTGCCCCAGCACCGTCGCAGTGGTCGTGCCGTCCCCGGCGATATCGGAGGTCTTGGTCGCCACTTCCTTCACCATCTGGGCGCCCATGTTCTCCACCGGATCCTCGAGCTCGATCTCCTTGGCGACCGTCACGCCGTCTTTGGTGATCGTCGGGTTCCCGAACTTCTTCTCGATGACGACGTTGCGACCCTTCGGACCGAGGGTGATCTTCACCGCGTTTGCCAGCTGGTCCACGCCCCGCTTGAGGCGCGAGCGAGCCTCCGTATCGAATTCGAGGTACTTGGCAGCCATCTATTCCTCTCCCGCTCAGCTGAGCTTGGCGATGACGTCGGATTCCTTGATCAGGATGATCTCTTCCTCGTCCAGCTCGACCTGCGAGCCGGTGTACTTCCCATAGACGACCCGGTCGCCGACCTTCAGCTCCATCGGGACCCGCTGGCCTTTTTCCATCCGGCCGGGCCCGACCGCGATGACCTCACCCTGGATCGGCTTCTCCTTGGCCGTGTCCGGGATGTAGAGGCCACCTTTCATCTCCTCGGTCTCGTCCGTCGGCCGGATGGCCACCCGATCGGCGAGCGGAAAGACCTTCAGCCGCGTCTTCGTTGCGGTAGCCATAGTGCTCCTTCTGCAGCTTCGTTCCCGCAGGTTTGTGTTGTTGATTGCGTGACGCTATACGCGCGCCTGATCGTTCTGCTCCCGCTGCTCGTCCTCGGGCTGCCGGCGCCTGGCCGTGTCCTCCTCCTGGCACCGCCACCAGGCCGTGACGATTCCGCACTTCAGCGCTGGATGGGGTTGAGTGACGAAGCAGTCGGTCGTGGCGACGTGTGTGAGCAGGCCTTCCATAGTCTGTGCGTGCTCCGTAAGCGTGTACCCTCTCCGGACACCAGTAAGGAGAGCGGCCCATGCCGCCCTCCTCCTCGTATAGGTCAGGCGTTCAACAACGCCTTCTCAGGCCTGACCTCCACCTTGATCAGATGGGGCTTAGCTGTCTCCGCCTTCGGCAGCGTGATCGTCAGCACGCCGAGGTCGTAGGTCGCCTTGATCTTGGTGGGATCGATCGAGGCCGACAGCCGGAACGTCCGCTCGAAGGCACCATAGGTCCGCTCATAGCGATGGACCTTCTCGGCCTTCTCCTCCGCCACCTGCTCCTTCGTGCCCTTGAGCGTCAGCAGGGTGCCCTCTACCGAGATCTTCACGTCCTCCGGCTTCACCCCAGGCACCTCCGCCACGAGCCGAATGACATCGGGCTCCTCGAAGATGTCCACCAGCGGCAGCCAGGCGGCCGTCGCGGCCTCGGGTACGGGCCACTCGAATGTGCGGAATGGCTCGTTGAAGATCCGGCCCGTCCGGTGCTCCAGCTGGTGCAGCAGATCCAGCATCGGGTCCCTCTGTGTGGTACCGAACATGTGGCTCCTCCTTGCTCATCGTGACGCGACTGCAGTTAACTACATGTAGTTCACAATTATCTCAAGCAAGGTACGGTACTGTACTACACTTGTCAAGTACACTTTGGACTCTTATCTTTGCTGCTGGGAAGAGCTAACGTACTCGGGAGGTTAATTGGCCGAGTCAGCTCTCAGGAGGATGCCCCGTGGATGTTCCGTTTGTGATCCGGCACCGGTTAGAGGAATTGGGATTGGAACAGCAAGAGCTCGCGCGCGCCGCCAACGTGACCGAGTCCTACATCTCTCAGTTACTGACGCGGAGAAAAGCGCCCCCCGCGCCGAACCGCACGGACATCTATGACCGCATGGACAAGTTCTTGAAGCTGCCGAGCGGGGAACTGGCCAAGCTGGCGGATCTCCAGCGCAAGGAAGAATTGAAGCGGGAATTGGGGGACGAGCCCGCCCCCTTGTTTCACGAAGTCCGCGGGCTGATCCTGCGCAAGTGCAATCCCGAGAGGCAAAAAGACGTCCGCGCGATCTTTGAAAAGCAGCCCTTCGGCGAGCTCGAACGCCTCGTCACCCAGACGCTGCTGGACGTGGTCAAGCGAGTGGCGAAAGACGAACTCGAGAATGACTACTGGCTCCGTATGGTGGCTCGGCTCAGTCGCCGCAGCTATGAGGAGATGCGGGTCGTCGTGCTCGAGTTCCTCGATACGGACATCTTCCACGTGTCCGCTGAGAACGGCGTCTCGTTCTTGGATCCGCTGATTGAATCCTGGGACATCGACCTTGCGACGTTCGGTCTGGAGATTGTCTTAAACCACAGCGTCGTCCCAGGGCAGGCGAAGCGATTCGAGTTTGTCGAGCGGGAAGCCGAACAGCCTGTCAGCGAAGAGCCCGGGCTCAAGGAATTCCTTCAAGATTCGTCTCTCAGCGGCACGGCGACCGCGAAGGAAGTCGAGTTTCTCACGCGGCTGAGGTTCGAGGGCCAGCGGCCGACGCCCCTGTACTATTACCGGGAGTTGCAGAGCCTTCGGGACCCGCTCCATTTTCGCACCTCGTAGGCGGAACAAGGAAAAGGGACATGATCATCGAGCCCAATGACTTTCAGAGTCGACTGCGCGTCCTCCTGGGACTGCAGGGCGCGGTGCCTTGATGGACTCTGGCAGAGATTCCGCGTCCCGACCCTCGGGTACGTAGACGGACACACCCTCCGGGTTCAGCACGTTTTCCATCTTCTTCCTCAGCCGTCGAGCAGAGCACTCGCTATACCACGCGTCCGTGGTGTGACCACCATCACATGTACTCCCGGGACCTGTCTGCCATACTAACCGCCCGCCCATGCTGCCCAGTGGAGGAAACCATGGCATACCAGGCCGAAATCAGTCGTAAGAACCCGGGGTGTTTCCTGTTCCTGGTGGACCAGTCAGAGTCGATGGAAGACCCGTTTGGCGGCGGAGAGGCCGGCAGAAAGAAGGCCGAAGAGCTGGCGACGATACTCAACAAGCTCATTCACAATCTGTCCATCCGTTGCGCCAAATCGGACTCCATTTACGACTACTTTCACGTCGGGGTGCTGGGCTACAGCGAAGACAGCTGTAAACCGGCGCTCGGCGGTGAGCTGAGCGGGCGCTCTTTGGTGCCGATCAGCGAATTGGCCAATAAGCCGTTGCGCATCGAAGACCGGGTAAAGAAATCGGATGATGGCGCCGGCGGAGTGGTGGACCAGACCGTGAAATTTCCAGTCTGGTTCGACGCATACTCGAAGGGGGGCACTCCGATGTGCGCCGCGCTCACGGAGGCAACCAACCTTGTCCAGACCTGGTGCCAGGAGCATCCGAAGGGATTTCCGCCGATCGTCATCAACGTCACCGACGGCGAGGCCACGGATGGAGATCTCGTGGCCGCGGCGCGGAAAGTGACGGCGGTCGGTGGCGACGACGGCTCGGTGCTGCTCTTCAACATCCATCTTTCGTCGACGGCCGGACC
>DASQRT010000324.1:0-27605 GCA_035642795.1 Nitrospirales bacterium | reverse complement strand
CCCGGGCGTCCACTTCGAAGAGTTCCAGTTGGAAGGCTACGGGCCGGGCGGCTGCGCCCTGCTGATTGATCTCACCAGCGACAACCGGAACCGGACCGTGGCCGAGATCCGCAACATCTTCACCAAGCAGAACTGCAACCTCGCCGAGGCCGGATCCGTCTCCTGGCAGTTCCACAAAAAGGGCCTGCTGGTCGTGGAGAAGGGCAAGGTGGAAGAGGACAAGATCATGAGCCTGGCCCTCGACGCCGGCGCCGAGGACATGAAGGTGGATGAGAAAACCTACGAGGTCATCACCGACCCCCACGACTTCGAAAAGGTGAAGAAAGCCCTCGCCGACGCCAAGGTCGAGACTTCTCTG
This sequence comes from Nitrospirales bacterium, assembly GCA_035642795.1. Lineage (GTDB taxonomy): Bacteria > Nitrospirota > Nitrospiria > Nitrospirales > NS-4 > NS-12. The sequence continues at coordinate 27,247 of DASQRT010000324.1, read as the reverse complement.
GCCGAGATCACCTTCATCCCAGAAAACTACATCAAGCTGGACGCAAAGAATGCGGAGCATGTGCTGAAGCTGATGGACGCCCTGGAGGACCACGACGACGTCCAGAAGGTCCACGCCAACTTCGACATTCCAGAAGAGATCATGGAGAAGGTCGCAGCGGCAGGATGATTGCCTCGCTCACCGGCCGCCTCGCATTGAAGCATCCGGGAGGAGTCATCATCGATGTGCAGGGAGTGGGGTACGACGTCCTCATTCCACTGAGCACGTACTATCAGCTCCCCGATCTCAACCTATCCATTACCCTCGTCATCCATACGCATGTCCGCGACGACGCCATTCAACTATTCGGCTTCCTCACGCAGCGCGAGAAGGAGGCGTTCCTGCTCCTGCTGGGCGTGTCCGGCATCGGGCCCAAGCTGGCGCTGAGCGTGATCTCCACCTTGAGCGTGGATGACCTCGCGTCGGCCGTCCGCAACGACGATCACCGGACGCTGGCGTCAGTGCCGGGCATCGGCAAGAAGTCGGCCGGACGCTTGGCGCTGGAACTCAAGGACAAGATCGAAAAGCTGGCAGGCCTCGTGGAGCACCGCGCCTCCAAGGCCGCCGAACCCTCCAGTCGGCTCATGGACGATGCGCTTTCGGCCCTTACCAACCTCGGCTACAAAGCGGCCGAAGCGAAAGAAGTCGTGAAACAGGTGCTGGCAAGCCGCAACGGCGAGACGCACCTTCCCAATATCATCCGCGAGGCGCTGAAGGAGCTGGCGAAATGAGACATCCCTTCCATGAATGAGCGCATTGTGACTACGCAGCCGAGCGACGATGAGAAGGCCGTCGAAACCGCGCTGCGACCGCAGACGCTGGCGGAGTACATCGGACAGGCGCGCATGAAGGAGTCGCTGCGCATCTGCATGGACGCAGCCAAGCAGCGCAAGGAAGCGCTGGACCACTGCATCTTCTACGGCCCGCCGGGCGTCGGCAAGACCACGATCGCTCACATCATCGCCCGGGAGATGGGCGTTGCCATTCGTTCCACCTCCGGTATCGTGCTGAGCCACGCCGGTGACCTCGCCGCCATCCTCACCACGCTGCAGGAGGGCGATATCCTGTTCATCGACGAGATACATCGCCTGCCGGCTCCCGTGGAGGAAGCGTTGTATCCGGCGATGGAAGACTTCCAACTCGACCTCATCATCGGTCAGGGCCCGTCCACCCGCACGATCAAGCTCGACCTGCCGCGGTTCACGCTGATCGGCGCGACCACACGCGTCGGGTCGCTGACCTCACCGCTGCGGGAACGGTTCGGCCTGGTCCAGCGACTGGACTTCTACACCCCGGAGGAGTTGGAGGCCATCGTCCTGCGGTCAGCCGGCATCCTGAAGATGACGATCGAGAAAGACGGCGCGGCCGAGATCGCGCGCCGTGCCCGCGGTACGCCTCGCATCGCCAACCGCCTGCTCCGCCGTGTGCGCGACTACGCGCAGATCAAATCCGACGGGCGCGTGACCCGGGAAGTCGCCGACGCGGCCCTGGCCTGGATCGGCGTGGACTCGGCGGGCTTCGACGAGATGGATCGCAAGTTGCTGCTCACCATCATCGAGAAATTCGGCGGGGGACCAGTGGGCGTGGACTCCCTGGCCGCCGCCCTCGGCGAAGAACGCGAGACCGTGGAGGATGTGTACGAACCGTACCTGATCCAGGCCGGTTACCTAGAGCGGACTTCCCGCGGCCGCGTCGCCTCGCGCCTTACGTTCCAACACTTTGGAAAACAAAAAGATCTCTTGCCCTGAACCGCGGATCGCCGATCGCCTTCGCAGGCTCGCCTACTCACGACATTCCGTTGAAATTCCTTGCAAATCAGGCTGATGTTGGCTATAGTGACGTTTCCCTTTTAGGCGAAGATTCCCATGAAAGACCCTAAGTCACTCCAAGCCTTTCGTAAAGAAATCGACAAGATCGATGACGAGATCATTCGTCTGCTCAACGAACGCGCCCGCCATGTCATCGAGATCGGGAAGCTGAAGAAGGCACAAGATTCCCAGGCTAACCTTCACACCCCGGCCCGCGAAGCGGAGATCCTGGATCGGATCTGCAAGAACAACCCCGGCCCCTTTCCCACCGACGCCTTGCGCGCCGTGTACCGCGAGGTCATGTCCGGCTCCCTGGCCCTGGAAGGGCCCTTGAAAGTGGCCTACCTGGGCCCCTCCGCCACGTTCACGCACCTCGCCTGCATCCAGAAGTTCGGCTCCTCGGCCCAGTATGTCCCGCTGACCTCCATCAAGGAAGTCTTCAACGAGGTCGAGCGGGGGCGGTCGGACTTCGGCGTAGTCCCGATCGAGAACTCCACCGAAGGCGTGGTCAACCACACGCTCGACATGTTCATTGACTCCAATCTCCTGATCTACGGCGAGGTGCAGCAGGAAGTCTCCCACCACCTGCTGTCGAAGGCCGACTCGTTGGGCGCCATCAAGAAGATCTACTCGCACCCGCACGCGATCGCCCAGTGCCGCAACTGGCTAGAGACGAACCTGCCGGGCGTGCCCGTGTCGGAAGTGCACAGCACGGCCCGCGCCGCCGAGATCGCGGCCGAAGATCCCACGACCGCGGCCATCGCGTCCGAACTGGCCGGGCAACTTTATGGGTTGAAGGTCCTGAAGGCCCGCATCGAGGACAACATCAACAACTACACGCGGTTCCTGGTACTCTCCCAGAAGCCGGCGGAGCGGACCGGCAAGGACAAGACCTCCATCATGCTGTCGGTCAAGGACAAGGTCGGCGCCCTCTACGAACTACTCCGGCCCTTCGCGTCCAGCGGCGTGAACCTGACGAAGATCGAGTCACGGCCGTCGAGACGCAAGGCCTGGGAGTACATCTTCTTCATCGACATCGAGGGACACATGGACGAAGAGCGAGTGAAGAAGGCCATCGCTGAACTCAAGTCCCGCTGCCTGTTCCTCAAGATCCTCGGTTCCTATCCCGCACACAGCTAAGGACTGCCATGGCCATTCGCATCAGCCCCGACATCGCCGGCATCGTTCCCTACTCGCCGGGCAAGCCTATCGAGGAAGTGGAGCGCGAGCTTGGCATCACCGGCTCGATCAAGCTGGCCTCCAACGAGAACCCGCGCGGGCCGTCGCCTAAGGCGCTCGCCGTCCTGAGCGAGGCTGCGAAGGCGGTGAATCGCTATCCCGACGGCGGGGGCTACTACCTGCGCGACGCCCTGGCGGAGCGGTGGAAGGTGACGCCTGACCAGATCATCCTCGGCAATGGGTCAGACGAAGTCATCACGCTGTTGACCAAGGCCTTCCTGGAACCGGGGGACGAAGCGGTAATGGCCGATCCTAGCTTCGTCGTCTACAAGATCGACGTGACCGCCGTGCACGCCAAACCGGTTCTAGTACCGTTGAAGGATCACCGCCACAACCTGCCCGCCATGGCCAAAGCCGTCACCCCAAAGACGCGGCTGGCGTTCATCTGCAACCCGAACAATCCGACCGGCACGTACGTCACTACCGCCGAGGTCACGGCGTTCATGCAGGCGATCCCTCCGGATGTCCTCGTCGTCTTCGACGAGGCCTACTACGAGTATGTAACGGCGGCCGACTATCCCGACACGATGGCGCTGCTCAAGGCCGGCCGCAACGTCGTGTTGCTGCGGACCTTCTCTAAAATTTACGGGCTCGCGGGACTGCGGATAGGCTACGGCCTGACGACACCGGAGATCGTGCAGCACTTGAACCGCATCCGACCGCCATTCAACACGAACAGTCTCGCGCAGAAGGCCGCGCTGGCCGCCCTCGCGGATGAAGAGCACGTCCGCGAAAGCCGCCAGCTCAACACCGAGGGGATGGCCTACCTGACGGAGCGGCTCAGAGCCTTGGGGCTCACGGTCGGGCCCAGCCAGGCCAATTTCCTGTACTGCGATGTGAAGCAAGACGGCAAGGTCGTGTTCGAGGCCCTGCTCCGCCGGGGCGTCATCGTGCGGCACCTGGGTGGTCCGTTCCTCCGGGTCACGATCGGCTTGCCCCATGAGAATGAACGGTTTATCACCGCACTACAGACAGTGCTGAGCAAATAAGATTAAGGAGCGCCTTTCCTTATGATTATCGTGCTGAAACCCGACGCCACTGAAAAAGAGATCGAGCATGTGATGGACCGCGTGCGGGAGCTCGGCCTCAGCCCCCACCTCTCGAAGGGACAGGAGCGGACCATCATCGGCGTGATCGGCGACGACCGGCTGCTCGCCAACCACCCGCTTCGGGCCATCCCCGGCGTCGAAGAGGTGGTCCCGATTCTGGCGCCCTGGAAGCTGGCGGGGCGCGAGTTCAAGAAAGACGACACGATCATCGACGTGAGTGGCGTGAAGGTCGGCAGCAGGAAGCTGGCGATCATGGCCGGACCCTGCGCTGTGGAGAAGAAGGAACTGACGCTCGGGATCGCCCAGGAAGTGAAGGCCGCCGGGGCCAGCATTTTGCGCGGGGGCGCCTACAAGCCCCGCACCTCGCCATACAGTTTCCAGGGGCTTGGCAACGAGGGGCTGGATTTCCTGGCCGAAGCCAAGCGGCAGACGGGCCTGCCGGTCGTCAGCGAGATCCTGGACCCGCGCGACATCGAGTACTTCCTCGAGAAGACGGACATCATCCAGATTGGCGCCCGCAACATGCAGAACTTCGAGCTCCTGAAGGAGGTCGGCGCCTACGACAAGCCGGTGCTCCTCAAGCGCGGCCTCTCGGCGACCATCAAGGAGTGGCTGCTCTCCGCCGAATACATCATGTCGCGCGGCAACAAGAACGTGATGCTCTGCGAACGCGGCATCCGCACCTTCGAGGCCCAGTACCGCAACACGCTGGACCTCTCGGCCGTCCCCGCGCTGAAAGCCCTCTCGCACCTGCCGATCATCGTGGATCCCAGCCACGCCACCGGCAAGTGGGAATTGGTGGCGCCCATGGCCAAGGCCGCCATCGCGGCCGGCGCGGACGGCCTGCTGATCGAAGTGCACTCCAACCCGGAATGCGCCCTCTGTGACGGCGAGGAGTCGCTCAAGCCCGCCAAGTTCAAAGAGCTGATGAAGGACCTCAAGAAGATCGCGGAAGCGGTGGACCGCGAGATCTAATGGCACCCGTCGCACCCACCCACCCCAGTCGTGCTCAGACGCGGCCTCTCCCGTTGTTCCAGCAGATGACCATCGTCGGCGTGGGCCTCATCGGGGGCTCGCTCGGGATGATCTGCAAGCAGCAGGGGCTCGTCAAAACCATCGTTGGCGCCGGCCGACGGGTCGAGAACCTCAAGAGGGCCGTCGAGCGGAAGGCCATTGACCGCTACGTCACGGACCTGGCGGAAACGGCGGCGGGATCCGATCTGTTCGTGCTCGCCACGCCGGTGGACACCTACGAAGCCGCGCTCCGCGCGTGCGCCACGCGGCTCGCTCCTGGCGCCATCGTGACGGACGTGGGGAGCGTCAAAGGCCCGCTGGTCGAGCGCATGGAGGCGCTCGTGCCGGCCGGCATCCGGGTCGTCGGCGCGCACCCCATCGCCGGCAAGGAGAAGACCGGAGTGGAGGCGGCGAGCCCCGACTTGTTCCGCGACGCTCTCTGTATCCTGACGCCGACCTCGCAGACGGACCCAGACGCCCTGGCGAAGGTGCGCCACCTCTGGGAAGCCTGCGGCGCGCGGGTACGTGAGATGGATCCCATTCTGCACGACCTAGTCCTGGGCGCCGTCAGCCACTTGCCGCACGTGCTGGCCTTCGCGCTCGTGAACACCATCGCTATACTCCAGGAACGGTATGTGCCCGGCCTCGACCTCCAAGCGTTCGCCGGCAGTGGGTACAAGGACACCACCCGCATCGCGGCCTCGTCGCCCGAGATGTGGCGGGACATCTGTCTGTGGAACCGAGACAATCTTTTACGCCAGATCGAGCTGTACGAGGCCCGCCTCAATCACATCAAGGCGCTGCTCAAAGCCGGCGATGCCGAGGGGCTCACCCGGGAGTTCACACTGGCGAAGCAACTGCGGGAGAAGATCACCTGATGCCATTGCGCGGCACCCTCACCGTCCCGGGAGACAAATCCATCACCCACCGCGCGATCATTCTCAGCGCGCTGGCGGACGGCGAGGCCGCGATCACCAACTACTGCCCCGGCGAGGACTGCCTGCACACGGCGGCGGCGTTCCAAGCGATGGGCGTGCCCATCGAGATCGCGCCCGATCGCCTGCGGGTGGCTGGCAAAGGCCTGTGGGGGCTGCGTGAACCGGATTCGATCGTAGACTGCGGGAACTCCGGCACGGGCATCCGTCTGCTCGCCGGCGTGCTGGCCGGACAGGACTTCTTCTCCGTCTTGACAGGCGACGCTTCGATCAGGCGGCGACCCATGGGCCGCGTCGTCGGGCCGCTCCGCGAGATGGGCGCGGTGATCGCCGGCCGCCGCGGCGGGGAACTCGCGCCGCTCGCCCTCGCCGGTGCGCGCCTGCGGGGCATTGCCTACAGCTCTCCGATCGCCAGCGCGCAGGTGAAGTCGTCCGTCCTGCTGGCCGGCCTCTTCGCCGAGGGGACCACGAGCGTGACCGAGCCGGCCCTGTCGCGCGACCACACGGAGCGCTTGTTCGACTACCTCGGCATTCCGGTGACGCGGAACGGCCTCACGGTGAGCCTCACCGGCCAGCGTGCGTTCACAGCCAAGGACATCGTCGTGGCGGGCGACCTCTCGGCGGCCGCCTTCTTTCTCGTGGCCGCCTCGCTGGTCCCCGAGTCAGACGTGACGATCACGGGGGTGGGCGTCAATCTCACACGGACAGGCGTCCTCGAAATCCTGCAGGAGATGGGCGCGCACATCGAGCTTCTGAATCGCCGCGTGCAGGCCGGGGAGCCGGTCGCGGACCTGCGCGTCCGCTCGGCGCCCCTGTGCGGGGTAACGATCGGGCCCGAGCGTATACCCAAGACGATCGACGAGTTTCCGATCCTCTGCGTGGCGGCGGCCTGCGCCCAGGGTGAGACCATCGTCAGCGGTGCGGAAGAACTGCGCGTGAAGGAGAGCGACCGGATCGCCACCATGGCGACGGAGTTGCGGTGCCTGGGCGCCTTTGTTGAGGAACGGCCCGACGGCCTGCGCATCGTGGGTGGCCGCCCCTTGAAAGGAGCCATCTGCCAGAGTCACGGGGACCATCGTGTGGCCATGTCCATGATGGTCGCGGGGCTGGTGGCGCGGGGCGAGACGCGGGTTGAGGACACCGCCTGCGTGGCGACCTCATTTCCCGGATTTGATAAGAAATTGAGAGGGTTATTGACACCTTCGGGGCAAGGGTGAATACAATACCGGGCTCGTGGGACGCAAAGCCCCCTACAGGGGCTGACAGAACCCCGCCGATGATCGTCGCCATTGACGGCCCGTCCGGGGTTGGCAAGAGTACCGTTGCCAAGCTGATCGCCGCACGACTCGGCTACACGTACCTGGATTCCGGCGCCCTCTATCGCGCCGTCGCGTGGAAGGCCTTGACCACTGGCACCGACCCAGCGTCTTCGGATGCGATACGCGGGCTCTGTGCGACGACGAAGTTGAAGGTGTCGTCCACCGTCGGCGGCGGGATGGTCGTCGAAGTCGACGGCCAAGCCCTGGGGGACGAGTTGCGGACGCCGGAGATTGGCAGCGTGGCCTCGCAGGTGGCCGCCTTGCCCGATGTGCGGGCCTGGTTGCTGCCGGTCCAGCAGAAATTCGGACGCCAGGCAGGCATCCGAGGCATCGTCGCGGAAGGCCGGGACATGGGGACTCGGGTCTTCCCTCAGGCGCCCGTGAAGTTCTTTCTGGAGGCCTCGTCGGCGGAGCGTGCGCGCCGACGGCATGCAGAGTTCGTGGGCGCGGGGCAGGCGGCGGACTTGGCGAAGACGCAACGCGAACTGGAAGCCCGCGACGGACGCGATCGGACGCGGGAGAGCGCCCCGCTGGCGGCGGCTCCGGACGCGGTGATCATCGACACCAGCCGGCTCACGATCGAGGAAGTCGTCGAGCGCATGTTGCGGATGATCGAGCGCAAGACGGCTGCCCTCCGGTAATGGTGCTCTACTGGCTGGCGTGGGTGGCAGTCCGGCTGCTGGCGACGGTGTTGTTCAGGCTCCGGGTCTCCGGCGCGCACAACGTGCCAAAGACCGGCGGGGTGCTGATCGCCGCGAACCATGCCAGCTACCTGGACATCCCGATCCTGGGATGCGGGATGCCCCGGCGGGCATGGTTCATGGGCCGGATGGACCTTTTCTCCGGACCGGCAGCCTGGGTGATGCGGCACATGGGCTGGATTCCGATCCGGAGAGAGCGCGTGGACCGCACTGGCTTTGAGGAGGCCATCCGCCGCGTGAAAGCCCGTGAGGCGGTAGTCATTTACCCGGAAGGAGGCCGCTCGGAGGATGGACAGCTCCAACCCGGCAAGCCAGGCGTCGGGATCATCGTGGCCGCGACGGGCTGTCCGGTGGTGCCCGTCTACCTGGGGGGCACGTACGACGCGCTCCCGCCGGGGGCTAGGTGGATCCGGCTGCGACCGATTCGGGTGACCTACGGTGCGCCAATGGATTTTTCGGCGCTGGTGAAGGAGATGGACAGCGAGAGCAAGAAGAAGGAAGTGTATCAGCGGATCAGTCAGGAGATCATGGACCGCATCGCGGAACTCGGCGGGGTCCAGACCCCCTATGCCACCGACCGGTCCGCAAGCAGTTAATCTTTAACCCTGGGTGTTACATCAGGTCGTGTATGGGGAGGCGTGATACGGCGAATGGAAACGCTTGAACAGTTGAAAACGGGATCACCGGAGAAGGCCGCGATGGCCTCGATGTACGAACAGACCTTCCAAAACTTCGAGGAAGGATCGGTCATCGAAGGCACCGTCGTGGCGGTCAAGAAGGACGCGGTGATCGTGGACATCGGCTATAAATCCGAGGGGATCATTTCCGCCGAGGAATTCACGCCCCAAGAGCTGGCCGCCCTCACGCCTAGCACCCGGATTCCGGTCTACATCGAAGAACGCGAGGACAGCGAAGGCAACCTCATCCTGTCCAAGGAGAAAGCGGACAAGATGAAGGTCTGGGAAGATCTGGAGCGGATTTACAAGGAGGAGGCCATCGTCGAAGGCCGGATCATCAACCGCATCAAGGGCGGGATGATGGTAGACATCGGCGTGAAAGCCTTCCTGCCAGGCTCCCAGATCGACCTGCATCCGGTGCGGGACCCCGAACAGCTCATCGGCAAGACCTTCCCCATGAAGATCATCAAGATCAACCAGCGGCGCGGCAACGTGGTCGTGTCCCGCCGGCTCCTGCTCGAGGAGTCACGCGATCAGCGCCGGCAGCGGACCCTGGCGAACCTCACCGAAGGCCAGCTCGTGAATGGCACCATCAAGAACATCACGGATTACGGCGCCTTCGTGGACCTCGGTGGGATCGACGGGCTCCTCCACATTACCGATATGTCGTGGGGCCGCATCGGCCATCCGTCGGAGATCTACATGGTCGGCGACCGCGTCGAGGTGATGATCCTCAAGCATGACCGCGATACCGGCCGCGTCTCGCTTGGCCTGAAGCAGAAGAGCGCCGATCCCTGGATGGGCGTCGCCGCCAAGTATCCGGTCGGCACCCGGATCAAGGGCCGGGTCGTCAGCTTGACCGATTACGGCGCCTTCATCGAGCTGGAACCAGGTGTGGAGGGCCTCATCCACGTCTCCGAGATGAGCTGGTCACACGAAGTCCGGCACCCATCCAAGATCGTCTCCGTCAGCGCGCAAGTGGAAGCGCAGGTGTTCAATGTGGACGAAGCCGCCCGCAAGATCTCCCTCGGGATGAAGCAGGTGGCGCCGAATCCCTGGGACCTTGTGGAGACGAAGTACCCGATCGGTACCAAGATCGAGGGCAAGGTCAAGAGCCTCACGGATTTCGGCGCGTTCGTCGGGCTGGATGAAGGCGTGGACGGCTTGATCCACATCTCCGACATGTCCTGGACCAAACACGTGAAGCATCCCTCCGAGATCTTCAAGAAGGGCCAGAAGGTGGAAGCCGTGGTCCTCAAGATCGATAAGGAAAAGGAGCGCCTGTCGTTGGGGTACAAGCAGCTCACGTCCGATCCCTGGGAGCGCGAGATCCCCGAGAAGCTCCAGGTCGGCAACCCCACGCGCGGCAAGGTGACGAAGCTGACCGACTTCGGCATCTTCGTGGAGCTGGACGGCAGCGTGGAAGGACTCATCCACATCAGCGAGACGGGACTGGACGCCTCCAGCCGGTTGGAGGACCGGTTCAGGATCGGCGAAGAGCTCGAAACCAAGATCATCAAAGTGGACTGCGAGGAGCGTAAGATCGCATTGAGCCTGAGGGAGCACCACCGCGACAGCGAGCGCCAGCAGGTGCACGACTTTCACGCCAACCAGGGCAAAGTAGACCAGTCCCTGGGCCGCACCGCCCGGAAGAACAAGCGTCACGCGGGTGAGGAGGAGAACGGTCAGTAGCGTTCTACCCTATGGAGAAGAAGCGGACAGTCCGGACCGCGCTGGCTCTGCTGGGCCTCCTGGTCCTCGCCGTCATCGGCGTTTCCCTGCTCACCTCGCTGGCGCTGGACAGCGGCTGGCTCGGAGGCGAGAAAATCGCGGTCATCCGCATCGAAGGCGTGATCACTGATTCCCGGGAGACCATCGAGGAATTGCGCCGGTTCCGGGACAACCCCAGCGTCAAGGCCGTGGTGCTGCGCATCGACAGTCCCGGCGGGGGCGTCGTGCCCTCCCAGGAGATCCACAAGGAGGTGCTGAAAGCGCGCACTGAGGGGCGGCTTAAAGTGGTCTCCTCGATGGGCAACCTTGCCGCGTCAGGCGGGTACTACATCGCCGCGGCGACCGACAAGATAGTCGCCAACCCGGGCACGCTGACGGGCAGCATCGGCGTGATCATGGAACTGGCCAACGTGCAGGGCCTGCTGGAGAAAGTCGGCGTGCAGAGCGTCGTCATCAAGAGCGGGCGCTACAAGGACCTGGCCTCCCCGTTCCGGGCCATGTCCGAAGAGGACAGGGCGCTCCTCCAGAGCGTCCTGGACGACGTGCACGACCAGTTCATCCAGGCCGTGGCCACAGGGCGAGCCCTAAAGGTGGAGCAGGTCCGCCCTCTGGCCGACGGACGGATCTTCACGGGGCGGCAGGCCCGCACGGCCAAGCTCGTGGACGAGTTGGGTGATCTCCAGGACGCGATCAAACTGGCGGCGCGCCTGGTCGGGATTGCGGGAGAGCCGCGCGTGGTCGAGCCTCGGAAGCGGTTCTCGCTCCGCGACCTCCTCGAGAACTCGTTTCTTGGGAGGGGATCCCCGCTCACACCATCACACATCAACATAAAGTATCTGCTGGCGCTCTAGGAGGCACACCCATGACGAAAGTGCAGCTCATCGAGAAGTTGTCCGAGCAGGTCCCGACGCTGACCAAACGGCAGGCTGAAGTCGTGGTCAACACGATCTTCAACGGCATCCGCACGGCCCTGGCCAAAGGGGATAAGATCGAGATACGCGGCTTCGGCAGCTTTCGTCTGCGCAACCGCCGCATGAAGGAAGGGCGCAACCCGAAAACCGGCGCGACGGTCGCCGTGCCGGCCAAGCGCGTACCCTTCTTCAAGGCCGGCAAGGAACTCAAGGAAATCGTCAACAAATAGGGCCTCCAGGTGGCGGAACCAGAGACCAAGACCCACGAGGCGAAGGGGGCCTCCGAGATCGTGTGGACCGACGGCGCGCTCAAGCGCATGGAGCGGGCCCCTGTGTTCCTTCGTGGCATGGTCAAGCGCCTGGCGGAAAAGAAGGCTCGCGAGCTTGGGTACCGCGAGATTACCGAAGACATTCTCACCGAATTCAAACAGCAGATGATGGGTCGCATGGGCGGCGAGGCCGGCATGCACGCGGCCGCGAGCGACATGGCCGCCGGACGGATGCCCTGGACCGCCGAAGCCAAGGCTCGGCTGGAGACCGTGCCCGAGTTCATGCGACACATGATTCAGCAGATCGCCGAGGACGTCGCGAGCGAGCGCGGCCACATGGAAGTCAACGTCGAGCTCTTCCAGAAAGTGGAAGCGCTGGGCGATGAAAAACTGCAGGAGGCGCCGCCCCTGCCCTGGACCGAGGCCGCGCAGGCCCGGCTCCAGCAGAAGATCGCGCAATCGCCCGCCATCGCCATGGACTTTGTGGCGGACATGGTTAAGCGGGACACGGAAGAACGAGCGCGCGAGTTGGACCTGACCGCCATCGACGAGGCGGCCCTGACCGCCATCTGGGACGCGCCGCTCTCGCCCGTCGCGTGGAGCGACGAAGCTTGGAAGCGCTTGCTCACCGCGCCCGACTTCGTCCGCAGCGGCATCCGCAAGGCCGCCGAGCGCCGCGCACGCAAGCTGGGCCTCAAGGAGATCGACTCGGAGCACCTGACGGTGTTCCGCAACGAGGCGATGATGAAAGCCGTCAAGCGCATCCGGTCGTTCGGCTACGACGAGCTGACCTTCGACGCCTTCGACATGGCCCTCGAGAAGACGAAGCGCCTTCAGGGCAACCCCCAGGCCGTGAAGCGTCTAGAGGAGATCCGCCAGCACTTCAAGGACCCCCATACGAAGAAGCCCGAAGGCGGGACGCTCGGCGCGGAACTGATGGACCGCTTCCGCAAGTACCTCAAAGGCGAAGGAAAGCTGTAGCAGGTTCTCGCAGAATGTAGTTAGTTAGGATCCTTGGCGCAGCGGAAGCCGGTGCCGTGGTTGCGCATTAGGTGGAGCGGATTGACTACCTAATGGCGCCATAGATACACGAGCACGGCGACGCTGCAGAATCCGATCCACAGCAGGATGCCGACCGTGATCACCCACCACCACTTGTCACCCGAGCTTTCGGTCGGGTCATGTTCCTTCACGCCCGCTGTCTCTGCCGACGTCTCTGTCTTTGCCGTGTCTTCGGTCTCCGCCACGCCGAGGCCTCCCTGTGAGGTAACGCCGTATTATGAACAAGTCACGGGACGATTTAAATAGGATGGACCAAGAGTATGTACAAGTCGTTGACGTTGGTGCCGGTGAGGCCGGCCTTGATGTGGCCGCCGACTTTCTTGAAGAACGTATAGCTGTCGTGCTTTCGGAGAAAACTCGCCGCATCCATTCTCTTGCGCCTGCCGCGCGCGACGGTCTTGCCATCGGCGACCGCGCCGGCCGCATCAGTCGGCCCGTCGCGCCCGTCCGTGCCAAATCCCGACACCCATACACCCGGTGTGTCTTGGATCGCCAGCGCAGCCGCGAGCGCAAACTCCTGCGCCCGTCCGCCTGTTCCTGAGCCGCGCACGGTGACGGTCAACTCGCCGCCCGCCAGCACGCACACCGGTCCAGGTAGCGTCGTCCGCCTGGCCAGCTCCTTCCCGAGTTCGCCCATCCACCGCCCGAACTGGCCGGCCTCTCCCGTCACGAACGTGCCGAGAAGGACACTCTCGTAGCCCTCCTTGTGCGCAGCCTTTGTGGCAGCCTCGACCGCCAGCCGGTTGTTGCCAACGACGACGTGCTGGACCCTCCGGAAGATCAGGCTCCGCGGTTTCGGTGTCTCGTCCCGACGGCCGGCCAGCCCCTCCACCAGATGGATGCGCACCGCGACCGGTAGTCGCTCCCAGAGATCATAGCGGCGAACGATGCGTACTGCATCTAGGAAAGTGGTGCGGTCCGGCGCGGTCGGACCGGACCCAATCACGCCGAGATCGTCCCCGCCGACGTCGGAAAGGATGAGCGTGAGCACCGAGGCAGAAGTCGCCGCCGCCAGCCGCCCGCCCTTGATCGCGGAGAGGTGCTTGCGGACCGTGTTGACCTCAGCAATCGTCGCGCCGGAGCGCAGGAGCAGTTGTGTGGACCGCTGCTTGTCCGCCAGCGCCAGCCCTTCAACTGGCAAGGGCAGGAGACTGGACGCGCCGCCGGACAGGAGCACGATTAACAGGTCGTCTCTGTCGAGAGAGGAGGCGAGCTGCAGCACGTGACGCGCCGCCTGCATGCCCCTCCGGTCCGGGATCGGATGGCCGGCTTCGGCAATCGTAATCCCCGACTTCGCCCGCCCGGACACGGGCGACGGCGCCACGACGAACACGGCATCGAGCCGTCCACGGAGGGCCTCGCGCACGGCGCTCACCATAGTGACGGAGGCCTTGCCCGCGCCGATGGCGACCACCCGTCCAATACGGCGCAAGTCATAACGACGGCCGTCCACGCGTAGGGTCTGACGCCGAAGCGTCAACGCCCGCCGAACGGCGAGGGCGGGGTTGGCCGCGTCGAGCGCGGCCAACAGGATGCGACGCAACGCTTCTCTGATGGGTGAGGACGGAAGGATCAGCGAGGCTCGTCCGTCTTTTCGCAAGACATCGGACAGCCATTGTCAGGACGCCGCGGGATCTTGATCTGATGCGTCCCGCGCGGCAGGTAGTCCTTGCGGATCTCGGGGTTGAGGAGCTTCAGTTCGAGGAAATAGCTGCCGAACTGCTCAGCCACGGCGGCCAGATGGCGCCGGTCTTCCTTGACGTTCACCGTCACCACTTCGGTGTCCAGCGGTGGGTAGAGATCGGCCTTGGCCACGCCCAGGTATTTCTCAGGCTGGGAGAATATCTCCTTGCTCACGATGATGCGGGGCACGTAGCGCATGGTCTCTGTAGATTTGTAGTGCAGCTTCCAATAGTCGTCGACTCGCTGCTCGCGCATGGCCTTCCGGATGTGGACCTCGCCGGTGTTATAGGCCGCCATGACCAGGAACCAGTCACCGAAAATGTCGTGCAGCTTCTTCAGGTACTTGACGGCGGCCTCGGTCGAGAGCTCGAGGCTACGGCGGTCGTCCTTCCAGTGATTATTCTGCAGCGAGAAGAGCCGCCCGGTCGCGGGGACGAACTGCCAGGGCCCGGACGCTCTGGCCCGCGAATAGGCAGCCGAGATGCATTTGCTCTCGACGAGCAGGATGAACTTCAGATCGTCAGGCAGCCCGGCTTCGGCCAACTGGCGCTCGGCTGGCGGAAAGCAGCGGCCGGTGCGCTTCGCCAGGATGATGCTGTCCCCCTCATCCTCCAGAAAGCGGTAGAACTCGTACTCGATCCGTTCCCGCACCTGCCAGACGTTGAGCGGCACCGGAGAGTCGGCGAACGTGATGGTGTCCGGCAGGCGGTAGGAACTGAGGAACGGCTTCGACCGCGCCTCGCCGTAGCGCGCGAGCTCCGGCGGCAACGGCACCGGCGCCCCGGCCGCAGGCGCTGCCAGGACCGGTTGATCTTGATCACTCATGGTATCGGTCGCCAACGGCACGGCCAAGAGCACGACGGCCGCAAGCAGGGATCGAGACCGCGCGATCCATTCCATTCGGCTCATACACGCCCTCCCCCTATGCTATGAAATTCTAGCAAGGGTTTCCCCCATCAGCAAGGTAAATCTGGTAGAATCCCGCGTATGTCCCGCCTGAGCGTCCTGCACGACTCCATTATCGCCTGCCGCCAATGCCCCCGCCTCGTGACGTACCGCGAGGAGATCGCACATCGCAAAACGCGTCGTTTCCACGACTGGACGTATTGGGGGAAACCCGTCCCCGGCTTCGGGGACGTCAAGGCCCGTCTGTTGATCGTGGGCCTCGCGCCGGCGGCGCACGGTGGGAACCGCACGGGACGGGTGTTCACCGGAGACCGCAGCGGCGACTGGCTCTACAGCGCCTTGCACCGGTTCGGCTTTGCCAGCCAAGCCGAGTCGGTTTCTCGGGACGACGGGATGCGTCTGATTGACTGTTACATCACGGCCACGGTCCGCTGCGCGCCCCCGGGCAACAAACCGCTGCCCGCGGAATTCGACCTGTGCCGGCCCTTCCTCGTGGACGAGCTGCGGCTGCTCACCCCCGTCCGCGTCGTGGTAGCCCTGGGCAAGATCGCGTTCGATGGCTATCTCAAGGCCTGCCGTGAGCTCGGCCATGCGTTGCCCCGCCCGTTCCCTGCCTTCGGGCACGGGCGGGTCTACCAGTTCCCGTGGGGCGTCACGCTGATCGGGTCCTACCATCCGTCCCAGCAGAACACCTTTACGGGAAAACTGACGGGACCGATGTTCGCCTCGATATTTGCGACGGCCAGGAGGGTGCTGACGAAAACGACTGCAGGGCTCGCTAACGACTCTTCGTACCGTCCAGTTCGTCGAGCGCCTGCTGGATCTGGCGGCGCTCGGCCGCGAATTGGGGAGCGGTGAGCCGGGACAGCAGACCCTGGTAGTTGTGCCTTGCGATGTCTCGCTCCCCCATCGCGACGAGCACCCGGTTGTATTCGAGCGAGCAGCTCCCCCACGCTCGTCCCGTCTCCAGGAAGGCGCGGTTGGCGTCGATGAGGTCCACGGAGTTGGTCTGCCGGGCCTCGCGCTCGTACCCGGCCATTTTGATCAGTGCGTCGTTCAGGTCTTTGAGTTTGCTGAGCACCTCCTGGCGCGCCTCCGTGGTCGGCGTGACGGCGAACTGCGCGGCGGCTTGGTTGCAGGCGGCGCCTAGCGAGTCTGCTTGCTTCGTGAAGGCGCGATAATTCGGTGTGCAGGCGGTCTGCGCAAACAGGAGAAACGCAAGCGCGATGAAGCGGGCAGCAGGAATTATTTTTTCTCGTCCCGTTCGAACGCTTTCTTGATCTTTTGCGCCGCGGTGCTGGCCCCTTCCGAGATCGCCTTCTCGATATTCTCGCTGACTTTCTTCAGCTCGCGCTTTGCCTCCTCGAAATTCTTCTTCGAGTCACCCTTCTCCTCTTTTTTCTGCTCCGCGGCGTGGGATACCACGGTTGGAGCCAGGGCAGGAAGGCAAACCAAAGCTGCTGCGATCATCACACCACAGAACCGAATGGCCAAGCTTCCCATGCCCGTATTATGCCACAAACCCTCACCGCCCTGCCTCCCTTTCGACGAGGTGCCACATCAGATACCGCGCCCTCTGTAATGCAGGCGAGCCGGCCGTGAGCGGAGGATCAAATTCCAGCCCCGCGTCGTCTCCGCACTGCCAGATCTCCTTGGCAGCCAGATCCTCGATGACTTCCCTCCCGTCAGGACTCTGGAGATGGAAGCGGACCGTGACTCTCTGATGCGTCTTCAAATGATGCCGCACAGTGACCGCTATGCCGCTGCGGCTCAAGTTGCGCATGCTCCCCCAGTACGGGTCACCGCCCACCAGGATATCGACGCGCGTCAAGAGGTGGTAGCGCGGCATCCGCCGTCGCTCTCCGACCATCGTCCCGACAGACTTAGGTGTTGGCTCCATTGCTTACCTGCTTTTCAGTCTCCTCGCGCTTACTCATCGCTTCGAGCGGAAATCGTGAGCCGCCTGCCGGTGATTTCGACGAAGCGGGCAGGTGTTCTGACACTCCGTCGCCTCGCGCGCCCCCGTTCGCTGCGCAAGCGAAGGACGAGGCCCACGAGAAGCGAGACGATTAAGAATGCGCCTACCTCCTGCATGCAACGCCTCTACGCTTCCACACACCCTGACGATTGGGCCTCAGCCGGAATGTTGGATTCGCGATGGCATCGCTCTCTTTTGTCAATCTGGATCCTCCGGTCGGCCATGTACAAGAAGACCGTGATGCCGATAGCGACTGCCACTAACGATGCTAGGATCGCGACGGTCACCGCCAAAAAGCCCACAAGCTGAAGTCCGTCACCTAAGAGTCCCATGTGTCTCCACCTTTTCGTGACCCTGCTGTCGCTTTTCTCGGCCGTAAGACAAGGCTTGGGTCATCCGTTCCCTACCAACTCTTACCAAGCCTGGTGCCATACTCAAACCTGTCCACATTTCGACCAGAATGGAAACATTTGGCGGTGTCTTTCGGGCGGCGGAAGCGGGGCGACCGATGTGAAAGTTGGGCTGGCAGACCCTCGTAATTGTTCGAAAATGAACGGAAATGTTCTAGCTAAGGAGCGCCCGACGAGATTACTTGGTGTTGGGATTTACGGTTTCGTGGTCAGCGTGTTCAACTCAGCCTGGTAGGTGGCGGCAAGGGATTCCTGGCCGGCCGCCTTGACGACCCGGATCAGGCGGGTCAACACGTCGACGGCCTTCGGTACCTGATTGAGCACGCGGTAGCCCCGGTAGGCCCGGTCATAGTAGCCGATCGCTTCCTCCAGCCGGTGTTCCACCTCGGAGAGCTGTCCCAGATTCACAAGGTCGGCCTCAATCGCGGGCCGCTGTTCTGTCTCCTTGTCGAGGGCGAGCGCCTGCTCGTAGAGACTGCGCGCCTCTGCCCAGCGGCCGCGTTTCTCCGACAAGGCGCCGAGATTGCTCAGATTGCTGGCCATAGCTCGCCGTTCGCCCACCTCGGTGTTAAGCGCGAGCGCCCGCTGGAAGCTCTGCTCCGCCTGGTCCGTCTCGCCTTTCGCCTGCTGGAGCAGGCCCAGGTTGTTCAGGACGGCAGCCTCCCCCCGGCGATCGTTGACCACCCGGGCGAGAGCCAGCGCCTGAGTATAGAAGGCGAGGGCGGCGGCGTGATCGCCCAGCAGGTGCGACGCCTGCCCTCGGTAGCTCAGACTGTCGGCGATGAGCACCCGATCGCCCAGTTCCAGCGCGATCCCGTGTGCCTGACGATGGAATTCGGCGGCCTTGCCAGGGTCGCCCTGGAGACCGGCGACCGCGCCCAGGTCGTTCAGCGCGCCGACGAGCCCCGATCGGTCGTCGATGCTCTCAGCCAGGCGGCGCGCCTCGTCGAAGAACAGGCCAGCCCGCGCGACGTCGCCACGCGACAGCGCGCGGTGTCCCTTGTCACGGAAGTCCTGTTCCTGGGCAGCTAACGGAGGGCGTTCAGGCCCGGCGGCCCCGCCAAAGCAGCCTCCGGCCACGAGCACCAACAGCAGGATGCTGAGGCGGGCGATGGTCATTCCCTGACCAGGTCGTCGCGGCGCAGGCTCCTCGGGACAGGAACGGCCCGTTCTTCCGCACGGGCTGCTCGTCCCTTGGCTGCGAAAGTGCTGATCGGGAAGGTCTGTTTCGCCCCCGTCACGATCTCGTCCACGTCCTCCAGCGTCCCCTCCACCGACCGCAGGAGGGGCGGGATGTCCTCCGTGACGGCCTTCACGTTGTCCACAGCGCCCTGCAACGAGTCCACCATCCCCGGAAGTTTGCCGGTTGCCACCTTCACATCCCGCATCGCGTCTGCGGCACGATCTACGCTGGCGCGGACGCTGGCCGCAATGGCGGGGAGCTGTTCAGTGGTAGAGAGCGTGGCCTCGCGGACCGCCGCCGTGGTCTCCTTGACGTTCTGCAAAATGGCCGGCAGCAGCGTCGAAGCTTCCCGCACATGATTGAGCGCCTCGTGGCCGGTCTGCACCGTCGCCCGCACATCCTCCGTGATCTCCTCGACCCGGACCAGCGTCTTCTTGAAAGTCTCCACGAGGGGCTTGACCTCGGCGATCACATCCGCGATGTTGAAGGGCTCTTCCGACTCGATGTGGCCGCCATCCGCGACCACGGGCCTGCTCCTATGGCCCACGGTGATCTCGATCTGCGGCTCGCCTACGAGACCGCCGGATTTACCGATCTTGGCGACCGAGTTCTGCCGGATCTTGTCCCGGTACTTCTTGAGAATCTCCATGGTCACCCTGGCGTCGTTCTGCTCGGTAACCTCGATCTTGGTGACCTCGCCGATCTGAATTCCCAAGAGCATCACCTGTTTGCCGGGCTTCAAGCCGTAGCCTTCACTGAACACCGTAGTGATGTGGTACTTCTCTTCAAACAGGTTTTCGCTTTGGGCCACCAGCACCAGAACGCCGACGAGGACGAGGATCGGCACCAGCACAAACCATCCGACGATTTGGTGGAGACGGGTCTGCGACAGGCGGTGCGAGTAGTGCATGGCTGTTTCTCCTTTACTGGGATCCAAAAAAAACTTGCACCATCGGATCATCCAACAGCGGAGCCTCGGCCGGCGGACAGGCGGCCACAAGGCGACCGTCCTGGAGCAGGATCAGGCGGTCCATCGCGCGTAACAGACTGGTGGGCGCATTGACAGTGGCGACGATCGTCGGCCGGCCCGCCCTTCGGTACCGCTCCAGGATCTTCCGGAGCCGGACGAGTTCATCGGCGTCCAACCCGAGCAGCACCTCGTCCACGCACAGAATGTCCGGGTCCATCACCATGGCCCGCGCGAGCGCCGCCTGGCGCGCATCCCCCAACATCAGGTCGGCCGGCATCCGGTCGCGAAAAGCGTCCACGCCACATTCCGTCAGGCGTGCCAGCACCCGCTCCCGGATCTCGGTCTCCGGAAAAACAGTGTGATAGCGAAGCGGGAGCGCGACGTTGTTGAAGACGGTCATGTTGCTGATCAGCGCGGGTTTGGCGAAGACGAACCCCACCCGCTGGCGCAGCGCCAAGAGCTGCTCCTCCGTCGCGCGGGCCGGATCCGCGCCCAGCACCCGTACCGTCCCTGACGCGGGCGCCTCCAATCCAGCGCAGAGCCTGAGCACGAGGCCCTTGCCGGACGCATTGGACCCCACCAGGGCGACGGCCTCGCCCCGGTGCACGGTGAAGCTGATGTCCTCGACGAGCGTCTGATCCCTTTCGCTCGCCGAGACGCGGTCCAATGTGATCACCGCCTCCGACATGGTCAGAGGTAAAACCCGACTGACACGATGATGTCGAGGACCAGGCAGGCCGTGACCGTGTTGAGCATCGCCCACGTCGTCTGCTGGGGCACCTCGGTGGTGGCGCCCACGACGGAAAGCCCGTGATGGCAGCAGATGACGGCGATGGTGAATCCAAACAGGACGCTCTTGATGACGGTGATCAAGATGTCCGAGGCCGAGAGCACTTCCTCGATCTCCGCCAGGTAGACCTGGATGGGAATGGTGAGGTGGATCTTGGCTACCAGGAAACCGCCCACGATTGCGATGAGATCGAAGTAGATCGTCAAGCAGACCATGGCCACGATCACCCCGGCCACGCGCGGCATCACCAGAAAGCGGATCAGGCTGATCCCCATCGCATCGAGCGCGGCGATCTCCTGGCCGACCTGCATGTTGCCCAACTCCGTGCAGATGGCGGTCCCCGACCGCCAGATCACGATGAAGGCCGTGAGGAGCGGGCCCAGCTCGTGAACCACCGTCAGCTCGATGATCTTGGCCAGAAAGGCGCCCGCCCCAACCTGTGGCAGCGTGGTCCCGGCCTGGATGATGATGATGAGGCCCAGCATCAACGCGATCGCCCCAACGACCGGAAGCGCGTCGACTCCGGTGAACAGGATCTGGCGGGTGACGACCCGGAAGACCTCGCCACGTCCGCGCCGCGCGGGCGAGAAGAGCTCTCGGAAGGCACGCAGACCAAGGTCGAGGACCGCCGCCGCGAACTCGAGGCCCTCGACCGTCTTCCTGCCGGTCCAGGCAATCACACCGGGCGCGGAGAGGGCTTACCCTCTCGGGACATTCTGCTTCTCCCAGTCCGCCAGGAATTTCTTCAAGCCGACGTCGGTCAGTGGATGCTGGACGAGTTGCTTGAAGACGGCGAACGGCATGGTGCAGATGTCGCCTCCAATCTTGGCGGCCTCGACCACGTGCCGGGGATGCCGCACGCTGGCCACCAGCACCTTCGTCTTGAAGTGGTAGTTCCGGTAGATGGTCACGATGTCTCGGATGAGCCCCATCCCATCCTCGCTGATGTCGTCCAGCCGGCCGATGAAGGGACTGACGCACCAAGCGCCGGCCTTGGCGGCCAGCAGGGCTTGGTTCGGCGAGAAGCAGAGGGTGACGTTGACCTTGATTCCCTCGGAGGCCAGTGCCTTACAGGCCTTCAAGCCTTCTGGGATCAGCGGGACCTTGACCACGATGTTCTTATGGATCTTGGCAAGGTCCTTGCCCTCTTTGATCATCGCGTCGGCTTCGACGCTGACGACCTCGGCGCTGATCGGGCCGTCCACGATCGAGCAGACTTCCTGGAGGAGGTCCTTAAAGCTGCGTCCTTCCTTGGCCACCAGCGATGGATTGGTGGTCACGCCGTCCAGGATGCCCCAGCTGGCCGCTTCCTTAATCTCTTTCGTGTTGCCGGTATCCAAAAAGATCATCATAGGGAACCTCCGGGTGAAGGGAACCGGGTTTGCGCGGGACTTGTATGGTATTCTAGGAGAACACCTCGGGCTTTGCAAACAAGAACCATGCTAGCTTCGTCCTGAACCAAGGGGGTCCATATGTCTCGGTCGGTAATCGTTTTGGTGAGTCTGTTGCTGTTCGCCGGATGCGCCAGCAATCCCTACCTGGAACAGTCCCTCAAACCGGCGGCCCAGCGGCACGAGTCGAAGGAATGGTTCGAGAAGGAGTGGGGCAAGCCCTCCGGTACGTCCAAACGCTTTTTCGGTGGCGAAAGCTGGACCTACTACAGGATCGCCGGCGGCACGCAACGCATCCTGGGCGGGATCAATCCCCACGAGTGTGAGATCACGTTGAAGTTCGACAAGGAAGGCAAGCTGGACGACTACAGCTACTCGTCGGGCTGCTGACTTACGCGGAGCTGAGCTTCTTCTGGTAGCTGGCGCGGCAGGTCTCGCTGCAAAAGAAGACCGTCTGCCTGCCCTGTTCGAGGAAGTACGCTCCTTCCCTCGGTATAAACATCCCGCAGACCGGATCCTGGACCATCTCGGAAGGCTTGCCCGACGTCCCCACGGATCGCGTCACGTCCTGGCCCTTGCCGAAAAGACCCCGCAGGGCGCTCTTCACCATGAAATATACGATGACGAGCAGGACCCCGAGGACGATGAAACGCCATAACATGACGGAAGCGTATCAAAACCGAAGAAGAGTGGTCAAACGAGGTTTACCGCCGCCCGCCTTCCTGTCCACCTTGTTCCCGCAGCAGCCGTTCATGCATCTCCTTCTGAAACCTAACGGTGAAAAGGAGGAACTTGACTTGCTGCTCGGGCGTCAGCAAGTCGCGCGCTACCTGCAGGCGTTCCCGCCGCAAGCCCGTCATGGCGTCCTCCACCGCATAGACTCGTTCTAACGTCTGCCGCAAGGAGCTGTTATCGGCCGGGCTGCCTCCCGCAGGCGGAGTCCCCTCCGGGCCGCGCCCACCGCCGTTGCGCTGCCCTCGCCGTATCTCCTTGCGCAGCCCCTTGGCTTGCTCACGCAAGGCTTGCACGGCTTCCTGCCGCTGGCGGCGCAAGTCTTGCGCTTTCTGGTCCAGTTGCTCAAGTCGCTGGGTAAGCCTGGTACGGGTGGCCTCGTCCAGTTGCAAGGCCTGCAGCAGTTTCTCCCTCCTCTTGGCTTCGAAGTGCCGGATGCGTTCCTCCATGTCCTTGCCGCCGCGCTCCGGCGGCGTCATGCGCTCGGGTTCTTGCATCACCGGTGGAGTCGAGGACGGACCGCCCGGTCTGCCCGTCTCCTGGGCCCCGGAGGGTGAGACCAGAACTCCTACCAACGCGACGGTAAAGACGGCCTGGATTGTACGCGTGATCGGGTACATAACGCTCCTTTCTTTCAAATATCCGCAAGCAACCGGTCCATGGTCTGGCGATCCAGTTGCGTCGCCATCTCGACCAGGACCGTGTCGGGATCATCCTCCCAGTATGCCTCCCAGTCCGCATCGCCGAGGCTCGGCAGGTCCGCAGTGATAGTACCCTGCGTCACGGATTGCCCGGGCGGCACTAGTCCTCTATCGAGCAGGCCTTTCAGGGACCAGGCGCCGACGACGAGCAACAGCGACGCCGCGAGGGCCAGCGGCCACCTTGGCATCCAGGTTGCGTTCCCAACAGAGCGGCCAGTTGGCCTTTCGCGGGCCAGTCCACGGCGAACTTTTTCCGGGAATTCCGTCCAAAATCGGTCGCCCGGGTCCGGCACCGCCATCCCCTTCACTCGGACGAGGACCTGGCGGACCGCTTCCATCTCGGCACGACAGCCAGCGCACCCGTTCAGGTGGGTAGTGACGTCCCGGACGCGGGGCGGCTCCAAGTCCAGTTCCAGGTACGGTACGGTCAATTCCTTGATCTCATTGCAGGTCATGTTCATCCCTCACCCGCCATCAGGACACGGCGGAGTTTGTCCACCGCATGATGGTAATTGGCCTTCGCGGTCCCTTCGGAACAGCTCATGATCACCCCGATATCCGCGAAGGCATGGTTGTGATACACGCGCAGCACCAGAGCCTCCCGCTGTCTCGCCGGCAGGGTCCGGATCGCCTGCCCCAGACGGTCCCGTAGCTCGGACTTGGCGGCCTCCGCAAAGGTATCCTGCGGGGCCGCAAGCGCCAGCTCGTCCACATCCTCATGCGCCAGCCGGGCCCGATCACGGAGCGCGTTGCGGCATTGGTTAAGGCAGATCTGATAGAGCCAGGTCCGAAAGCTGGACTCGCGCTTGAAGGACCGATGATGGAGGAAGGCTTGTACGAACGTCTTCTGCGCCAAGTCGGCCGCGTCGGCATGGTTCCCCAGCATTCGGTACGCCAGGTCATAGACGGTCTTCTGATGGCGCGTGACCAGCTCCTCGAAGGCCGACTCGTCGCCGGTCGCGTAGCGGTCCAATAGTTGGTAGTCCGACGCCGCCATCCCGCCCGCATTCATCTCCTATACTCCGTGAGACACGCCATTTCGGCAAAGGTGACACGGAAAAACCAGGAAAAATGCGGCACCTCCCTGGTCGACCCGGTTCCTGTTGTTCATTCCTAGGTTTCCCCGATTGTCTTTCGGCTTGCGATCAGGCTATGATGCTGTGCATCCATGCTCAAGGAGGAGGTTTCTGCACATCATGACTCTACGCTTGACCGCTAAAACGAAACGCAAAGACCCCGCCCTAGACATGAAGAACTCACGCCGAGTGACCCCGCGCCTCACGCCGCGCGAGCGTCAAGTGCTAAGCCTGGTGGCCCACGGGTATACCAGCAAGCAGATCGGCGAGAAGTTGGGCATCAGCCCGCGCACAGCCGAAACGCACCGTGTGAACATCGGGCGCCGACTCGGCATCCGGAACGTGGCGCAGATGGTGCGCTACGCCATCGAAAACAAACTCTGAGAGAGCCAGGGCGGCTACGAGCCGCCCGCATTCACACCCCGCGCAGAACCCGCCCCGTGTGGGAAGCCTTCACACCCGCGACTTCCTTGGGCGTGCCCGCGGCGACGACTTCGCCGCCGCGATCGCCGCCTTCCGGCCCCAGGTCGATGATCCAGTCGGCGTTACGGACGACGTCGAGGTTGTGCTCGATCACCACGACGGTGTTGCCAGACTCCACCAGACGGTTGAGGACCTCGAGGAGCATCTGGATGTCCGCGAAATGCAGGCCAGTGGTGGGCTCGTCCAGAATGTAGAGGGTCCGCCCGGTCGCCCGCTTGGAAAGCTCGCGGGAGAGCTTCACTCGCTGCGCTTCGCCGCCCGAGAGTGTGGTGGCCGACTGACCGAGCTTGATGTAGCCCAGCCCCACGTCGAAGAGCGTCTGCAGCTTGCCCTTGATGAGGGGGAGGTGCTGGAAAAACGCCAGCGCTTCCTCGACGGTCATATCGAGGACGTCGGCGATGCTCTTCTCCTTGTGGCGGACCTCCAGAGTCTCCCGATTGTACCGCCGGCCCTTGCAGACCTCGCAGGTCACATAGACGTCCGGCAGGAGGTGCATCTCGATCTTGATGAGCCCGCCGCCCTGGCACGCCTCGCACCGCCCGCCCTTCACGTTGAATGAGTAGCGGCCTAACTTGTAGCCGCGCACCCGCGACTCGGGCAGGTTCGCGAAGAACTCCCGGATGTACGTGAACAGGCCGGTGTAGGTCGCCGGATTGGACCGTGGCGTGCGCCCGATCGGCGACTGGTCGATGTTGACGATCTTGTCGATGTGCTCGATGCCCTTGATATCCGAACATCCGGCAATCCACGGCCTCTTGGGCACGCCGCGCTCTTTCTCTCCATAGAGCAACTCCCGCAGGCTCCGGTACAGGACGTCGAAGAGCAGCGTGCTCTTGCCGGACCCTGACACGCCCGTCACGCACGTGAGCAGCCCCAGCGGGACCTTCACCGTGATGTTCTTGAGATTGTGCTCCCTGGCGCTGACGACGATGAGGTAGCGTCCCGCCTGGCGAGCCCGATGCGGGAGCGTGATGTTCATGTCTCCGCGCAGGTATTGCCCGGTTAGGGAATCCTTGTTGGCCATAACATCGGCCGGTGAGCCCTTCGCTACAACGGATCCCCCATGCACGCCGGGGCCGGGACCCAGGTCCAGAATGTAGTCCGCGCGCCGCATCGTCTCGGCGTCGTGCTCGACCACGATCACGGTATTGCCGAGATCCCGCAGCCGGAGCAGCGTGTCCAGCAGCCGCTGGTTGTCCCGCTGGTGCAAGCCGATGGACGGCTCGTCCAGGATGTAGAGCACGCCAACCAGGCCGGAGCCGATCTGCGTGGCAAGCCGGATGCGCTGGCCCTCCCCGCCGGAGAGCGTTGCCGCGGCCCGATCCAATGTCAGGTAGTCCAGCCCGACGTTGATGAGAAAACCCAGCCGCTCGCGGATCTCTTTGAGGATGCGGTGGGCGATAAACTGCTCGCGCTCGGTCAGCTTCAATCGCTGGAAGAACTCGGCCGCGTCCCGGATCGAGAGGCGCGTGACCGCGGCGATGGACTTCCGGTCGATGAGGACCGAGAGGCTCTCGGGTTTCAGCCGGTCGCCCTTGCAGATCGGGCAGAGCGTCAGCGAGCCGTAATCCTCTTCCTCGTATTCATCGTCTTCGCTGAACACGGGGCAGCCCCTTGGCGGCTCGTGGCCTAGACCATCGCAGGCGGGACAGGCCCCATGCGGGCTGTTGAAGGAGAAGAGGCGGGGGGTCAGCTCCGAGTAGCTGAACCCGCAGCGGACGCAGGCCAGCTTCTCGCTGTAAATCAAGTCCTTCTTTCCATCCAGATCAATCACGACCAGCCCGTGGGCTTGCTTGAGCGCGATCTCCAATGAGTCCGCCAGCCGCTGCATCGTTGGGTCATCGTGCTTGAGGACCACGCGGTCCACCACGATCTCGATGGTGTGCTTCTTCTGCTTGTCGAGCGCGATCTCGTCTGCGAGATCGTGCGGCTTCCCGTCAATCCGCGCCCGGATGAATCCCGCGCGGCGGGAATCTTGGAGTTCTTTCCGGTATTCGCCCTTGCCGTCCCGCACGATGGGTGCCAGCACGGAGAGCTTCGCACCAGGCGGCAGCGCCATGAGTGCATCCACCATCTGCTGGACCGTCTGCGCGGCGATCGGATCGCCGCACTGCGGGCAGTGCGGGCGGCCGATGCGGGCGAACAGCAGGCGAAGATAGTCGTAGATCTCGGTGACGGTCCCCACGGTGG
>DASQRT010000323.1:0-2532 GCA_035642795.1 Nitrospirales bacterium | reverse complement strand
CACGCGGCTTGTCCAGGCAGGAGTGGACCTCTACAAGGTGCAGCGGTTACTCGGGCATAAGTCGGGACTCATGACCCAACGCTATGCTCACCACTGGCCGGAAAGTCTGCGTGATGGGGTAGAAATCCTGGATCGGGGCGGAAGGTTTAGCACAAATTTAGCACAGTCGGGATCGGTTCCGACTGCCCTGCCTGTGTAAGAAGTTGATTTGGTTGGTGGGCCGTGCAGGGATCGAACCTGCGGCCCGCTGATTAAGAGTCAGCTGCTCTACCAACTGAGCTAACGGCCCACCCGGAAGGATCGGCGAGAAGCCAGGGTTGGCGCGCCTGACAGGATTTGAACCTGTGGCCCCAAGCTCCGGAGGCTTGTGCTCTATCCACTGAGCTACAGGCGCACCGGCCCAGCGAGGTGGCACCTTAGCACACTGCTTCGGGACGTGTCTAGCTGGACTACTGGCTCGGTTTGGCGGGTTCGGGCTCGGGCTCGTCGTCGATCGGCGGCAGTTCGAAGATCAGCCCTCCGGTCTGGGGGTCGTAGAAGCCCTGGCCGTCGATCTGGACCATCCCGTCGCAGTTCTCCTCGAAGAACTGGAGGATCCAGCTGTTGAAGTCGTAGCCCTCCTCCGTGATGTCGTTCTTGTCCAGGATGTTCGCAATGTAGAACCGGCAGCCCCGCAACTGGTCCACGACGCGCCAGTTATCGATCTCGCGGTGGGCCTCCACGTAGTTAAGCAGGCCCTCGATGTCCTGCTTGAAAATCTCGTCCTGGGCGCTGCCCTTTCGCACGCAGGTGACGAGGATCGGCTTGCGGTCCTTCGCGTACCCGATCTCGAGCCCGACCCAGTTCCAGCTGTTCAGGAGCTTTTCGTTAACCGCATCCGGCAGGACTGGGGTGGCCCCGCGCGCTTTCAGATAGTCGACCAGCAGCCCCAGCGGGGGCGTCTCCTTGCGTAGGCAGAAGACCCGCGTGAAGAACTCTTTCGGCTCCTTCTGCTGGGAGCCGGTGATGGTGATGACGGGAATCTCAGCCATACGTGCAGTCTAGCCCAGCATATACAGGGAATTCAAGAACGGGGCGGCCCCAAAGGGCAGTGTATAATGGAGATTGAAAGGGCCCGAGGCTATGGGCGTCTCCACAGAGGCCGACATCCGCCGCCACGCGACGCGGCTGTACGAGGCTGCGGCCGCGTCCACGCCCCGCCTCTTCGACCGTAAATGGTGGACCGGCCGGCTCCTCGAGTGGGCCATCCGCGACGACGCCTTCAAGGTCCAGCTCTTCCGCTTCATTGATGTCCTGCCAACCCTGAAGACCCCGTCCCAGATCAAGCGTCTCGTGGACGAGTATTTCGGCCAGGACGCCGGCCTGCGGGACGCGCCGGGCAGGCGCTCGCTCATGCGCTGGGGTATGCGGGCCCTCTCGTCCGTCGGCTTCGGAGCCGGCATGACCACCGACACGATCTACAACCAGGCGATCCAGATGGCCAACCAGTTCATCGTGGGCGCTGGCATGAAGGAGGCGCTCCCGGCCGTCGCCGACCTCTGGAAGCGCGGCATCGCGCACTCGGTGGACCTCCTAGGCGAGGCGACGGTCTGCGAGCCGGAAGCCGAGGCCTACGCGGCCCGCTACCACGAGACCATCACGGCCCTGGCAGAGGCCGCTCACGAGTGGCGGCCCTCGCCACTTCTCGAAGCCGACCACCTGGGCCCGCTGCCACGGACCCAGGTGTCGATCAAGCTGTCGGCGCTCGACTCGCAGTTCGATCCGATCGATCCGGAGGGCCGCTACACGGCCGTCGCGGTTCGGTTGCGCCCGCTGCTCAGAGCGGCCATGCAGCACGGGGTCGCAGTCACCTTCGACATGGAGCACTATGAGTGGAAGGACCTAACGCTAGGGATCGTCCAACGCCTCCTTATGGAAGAGGAATTTCGCGCCTATCCCTTCGCCAGCCTCGCGCTACAGGCGTACCTCAAGGACACCGCACGCGACGTAAGGGACCTGCTCGCCTGGGCCGAGGCCCGCGGGACGCCGATGGGCGTCCGCCTGGTCAAGGGCGCCTACTGGGACTACGAGACGATCATGCACCGCCAGCGCGGGTGGCCCGTGCCAGTGTTTGCCCGCAAGGACGACACCGATACCTGCTATGAACGGCTGATCCCGCTCCTGCTGGAGCACCACACAGTGATCCGACCAGCATTTGGCACGCACAACCTGCGTCACGTCTCGATGGTGATGGCCGAAACGGAACGCCATGGGCTCGCGACGAAGGTCGTGGAGCTCCAGATGCTGTACGGGATGGCCGAGCCGCTTCAGGCCGCCATCGTGGACGCCGGATATCGCCTGCGGGTCTACGCACCGGTCGGCGATTTGATTCCCGGCATGGCTTATCTTGTCCGGCGACTTCTGGAGAACACTGCCAATGAGTCCATCCTGCGCCGACAATTCCTGGGCAACCAGAGCCTCGACGAGTTGCTGAAGCCACCCACTCCCACCCATCTCTCCAGGGCGCCCATTGCTCTGCAGAATGCAATGGGC
>DASQRT010000322.1:0-5205 GCA_035642795.1 Nitrospirales bacterium | reverse complement strand
GGCCTCTTCGGCCGATATGGGATAGTCGTGCGTCCAGGTGCCGGTAGCGAGCTTTGCCGCCAGCTCACGGGCCGCCTTCTCTTCCATGTGGTTGCGCAGAAGCCCCGTGGCCGCCGCTTCGACCTGCTGGATGGCCTTGCGCCCGACGTCGGC
Organism: Nitrospirales bacterium; assembly: GCA_035642795.1. Taxonomy (GTDB): domain Bacteria; phylum Nitrospirota; class Nitrospiria; order Nitrospirales; family NS-4; genus NS-12. The sequence continues at coordinate 5,052 of DASQRT010000322.1, read as the reverse complement.
CATGATGAGCGTCTGGTCGTCGACTTCGGCGATCGGCTTCTCCTCGACGACCTTGATCACTGAGGCGGCAGGGAACTGCCCCAGCTGCGGATCGATGGGTCCAAGCACGGAGTGCCTGCACATCACGATCTCGTCGGCCGCCAGCGCGACCAACGTGCCACCCGACATGGCGTAATGCGGAACGAAGACGGTGACTTTGCCCTTGTGGGCCTGGATCGCGCGGGCGATCTGGAGTGTGGCGAGCACCAGGCCCCCCGGTGTGTGCAGTATGATATCGAGCGGCACGTCGTCATCTGTCATCTGGATGGCGCGCAGCACCTCCTCGGAATCGTTCACGTCGATGTATCGCATTAGTGGAAAACCGAGGAGGCTCATGGTTTCCTGCCGATGCACGAGGAGAATGACACGCGTGCCCCGCTTCTGCTCTGTCTGTGCAATCTTGCGTGTGCGCATCGCCTCAAGAAGGCGCCTTCGCAGGACCGGTTGCAGTGAGGCAATAATGAAAAAGAGCCAGAGAATGTCGATTACACCCATCGTTGTTCTCCACCGAGTCGGCGGCCGTTTGGGAGAAATCCGTAGTGACCTTCGTCAGCGTAGTAGCGTCGATAGCTGCGAGCCGGGCGTCTAACGAGCGGCATAATCATCAGAGTCGCAATACCGGGGATAATCTGAGTCAACATCCAGAAGAACGCGAAGCCAATAGCTGGTATCTCGAAAAAGAATGGAAAGAACAGAATGGGAATCATCATCCGCCGTGAAGGAACATGTGATCGCTCTGTTCTCGCTACCGGATCGCGCTTAAGCGGCGGCGCGCTGAAGAAAGATTCATTCCACAATCTACGCGCGCCGGCAGCTTCAGGCGCTGGTTAGACGGAGCCGGCCGACCTGAATGCCTCCAGGATAATGACATCACCATCGCGGAGGGTGCGGAAGCGTATGCCTTCGTTCTGGCAATAGGCAACGGCCTGATCAATCGACGCGGACTCAGGATGGTTCGACTGGAAGTGAGGTAGGATAAGGTAGTCCAGAATCCCCAGTCCTTCCCAAACTGGCTCGCGATCGGAGTAGGGAATGGCTAGAGGATCGTCCGCGGGCTTCAGGCCGTCTTGGACTCGTATCTGCGGCTCAGCACTGTCGAAGGCGTTGGGGACGAAGCCGATCGTCCGGCCGGAGGCCATTGCCTTGAATGAATCGACCTGGTCACCAAACCCGAAGGAGGAGAGGTAGAGGTCCACAGGGTTCGGCGGCCGGCTCCGTCTAACGGAATGCGCCTAAGCTGCGGCGCATTGGTGAAAGATTCATTACCCGTTCGCGCGCCGTCAGCTTCAAGCGCATGTTAGGCAGCGGCCTATCACGGCTAGGGCCGCCCGGTGCTTCCTGGCGGCCCCTGGCGCGGTCGGCCCTTCAACGGGACCGGGGTCCCCCGTCCTCACCAGCTGACTGCGTCAGCCGGGTGACCCCCGTGCCGTCGGCGTTCATCACGAACAGCTCGACGTCGCCCGCGGTGCTCGGCCGGAACGACATGAAAAAGATCTGCCGTCCGTTCTTCGCCCACGCCGGTGCGCGGCTCAGCCACGCCGTGGCAGGGTCCGTGGCGTCTTTCGGCGTGAGGTTCACCGCCGGGTGTTCGGGCGTATCCCCTTCGGGGGTCATGAGGAACACCGACGGATAGCCTTCCCGCAGGCTCATGAACGCGATCTGTCGGCCGTTCGGCGACCATGCCGGCATTTGATCGATAGTCGTGGGCAGGAAGGTGAGCCGGTGAACATTCTGCTCCTCGCCGTCGGCATCGGCGACATACACGTCCATCGCGCGGCGGAACGCGAGCCGCTTGCCGTCGGGCGACCAGTCGGGCCACTGGTCGAGCGCGGCGTCGCTGGTCACGCGTCGCAGATCGGTGCCATCCGGGTTCACCGTGAAGATGTTGTAATTGCCGTCGCGATTGCTGTGAAAGGCGATCCGCTTTCCGTTCGGAGACCACCGGGGCCAAGTGTTGTCGTGCGAGTCGTCGCTCACGTTCGTCAGGGTGCCGGCGCTCAGATCGAGGACGTAGATCTCGTTGTTGCCGGAACGATTGGACGCGAAGGCGATGAATCGCCCGTCGGGCGACACATCGGGCCAGAGGTCATTCCCGGCACCCGTGGTGACGGCGGTCTGGCCGCTGCCGTCGGCGTTCATGAGGAAGATCTTTGGGCTGCCGCCGCGGGCGCTGTGAAACACGATGCCGCCGGGCGGGCCGCCGCCATGCACTCCCACGCCCGCAAGGAACGCCGGTCCGGGCTGGATCTGGAACGAAGCGGGCTCGCTGAGCCGCGAACTCTCGCACGCGAGGAGCACTGCCGAAGCGATGACGGGAAATGCCGCGCGGGAGAGCTGCATGAGGACCTCCATTCGGGGGAGCATTGAACCAAGCCGTGCGAGAACGGACGCTCCCGAATGGCATACGCCCTCGCCCTGTTGTTGCAAACATGAACGTCGAGCCAGAAGATACCGGGAGCCGGGAATCTCGCTAGGACTGCGTGATCGGACGCTTGAAGTAGAGCCAGCCCACCTCGCGCGCGGTGGTTCCGTCGAAGATCGCCGTGCACCGCCACGAGCTCCGAGCCCTCGCGCCCCAGGGCGTTGAGCTTGGTCGTGTCGGTTTGGTCCCAGACGGTCCGGCACTCCCATGGCTGCGGCGGGGAGGGCATCGGGCGTCGGGCGGCGACCACCGCAAGCGCGGCACGTCCGACAGCGAATATCGGTCATAATCTCTGCATAGGTGGCTCTCTCTGGTTAGGGGCCTGGTCACGGGCGGGAGGAGGGTGTGCGCCGCTGCCTAACGGATCGCGCTTAAGCTGCGGCGCCAAGCTAGAAAGTTCACAAACGTAAACGTATCACCAGGGAGTTCAGGGCGGCTTCCGTATTCGTTGAGGACGGGCGCCGGCAGCTTCAAGCGCGTGTTAGACGGACGCGCGCAGGCGCAGGCGCCGACGCGGCGCGGCGGCGCTGGCGGTCCCCTGACTCAGCGGTACCTTGGTAGTAGCACATTGAAACCCTAGCCAACGGAGGTCGACATGCGCCCCTCTCCAAATTCCCGCCGCTCGCTCTGGAGGATCGCGCTCGTCGCGCCACTGGTGTTGAGTTGCGATGCACCCGTGGTCCTCGATCCGCCGCCCCTCGCGCAGCTGCAATCGCTGTCCGCGTCCGGCAGCGACCTCGGCGAGGCCGCCCTCTTTGTCGGTAATCTCGCTCCGAGTGCCCCGTCCGGGAACGGCATCCTGCGCTACGATGGCGGGGGCAACTTCATCGACGCCTTCACCCCCGGCGGTTGCTGCATGGCGTTCGGCCCGGGTGAGCATCTCTACGTCACCAGACAGAGGGGGGTAGAGCGGTACAATGGCGTCACCGGAGAGTTCATGGGCGTGTTCGTTGCGCCTGACCCGAACACCGCGATCATCGCCTTCATTCCCGCTCTTGGACCAGACGGCCTTCTCTACGTCAGCTACCGGGGCGCCGTGCAATCGATTCGACGTTACGACGCCTCCGGCACCTTGGACGCCGGTTTCTTCGTCGACGGCACCGCACAGGGCATGACGGGCGCGCAGTTCTTCGCGTTCGGTCCCGACGGCAATCTGTACTTCACGAGCGGAACGAACGAGGTACTGCGCTTCAGCGGCCACGACGGAGCGCTCATCGACAGGTTCGTCGCAGCGGGCGCAGGAGGACTGGTAGCGCCCTCGGGTCTGACGTTCGGTCCGGACGGGACCCTGTACGTTGGAAGTCCGTCGACCGACCGTGTCCTGCGCTTCGATCGCGACGGTGCCTACATCGGCGATTTCTTCCCCGCGGGGACCGGCGGGCTGGACCTCCCGGTCGGCATCACCTTCGGTCCGGACGGCAACTTTTACGTCGCCGGTGCTGCGACGCCGCAGACCGCCGGCGTGTTCCGCTACAATGGCACCACCGGCGCGTTCATGGACACGTTCGTGGGGCCTGGCGACGGTCGCGCGACCGGTCCGCGCACGCTCCAGTTCAAAGCCAAGATCGCCCTGTGCCACGTGCCGCGCGGCAATCCGGACAAGCAGCACACGATCACGATCGGGTATCTCTCCGCACGCGAACATGTCGATCACGGCGACACTGTGGGACCGTGCACATCCTCGTAGACTGCGGGAAAGGAGGGGCCGACGTCGAAAAACCTCGCGCCCCTCCCGGTCCGGGATTCTACGTCGTTCTCAGACGTTCTCGCTGCAGCGGTCCCATGGGCGCCCGCCTAACGGACCGCGCTCAAGCTGCGGCGCGCTGGTGAAAGATTCATTCCCTAATCTACGCGCGCCGCCAGGTTCAAGCGCTTGTTAGGCGGCAACCGCCTTAACTGCCCGGCCCACCAGCCCCCGCGAGACCCGCGGTCAGATAGCCCAAAGCAACCAGGACCGCAATTAAGACTGTGGTTTTAGGTGCCGAGAACCGTCGGACTCGGACGGAGTCGATTGCCGCGATCGCGTAAAAGCGAGCGCAACTGTCGCACGTAGGGGGCTTCCAACGCGGCACCGCGCGCAGCGAATCGCCGCGCATTTCAACACCATGCGTTGTCAGACTCTGGCGCCCAGACCATATCTGAAGGGGCCGTCGCTGTGGTATCGGCGGTCGAAGGGCGTGATCGTCGCGCCGCCAGGCGGTGCAGCCCGCGAGCACCCATCCGAAGAGAAGAACAATGGTCGGCGTGCCAAGGGTTCTGCGCGAGACCATGCGTTGCCGCCTAGCGGACCGCGCCTAAGCTGCGGCGCGCTGAAGAAGGATGCATTCCCTAATCTACGCGCGCCGTCAGCTTCAGGCGCTTGTTAGGCAGCGGCCCACCTAGCAGCATTCCAAGAGGCGATAGAAGCGCTGATCGGTCCGACTCCAGCCAATAGTATTGACGGCATCACCGCCCGTAGAGAACTCAAAGACGGTGATCCCGGCAGTCCGCATTTCGTCCCAAAGCAGCGGCGCCCGCGAGGCGTTGCTCGGCCCCAGCTCGCGAGCGATTACGTCCGGGATGAGGTCGACATGCCGTGGTCCAGACTGACG
>DASQRT010000321.1:0-3012 GCA_035642795.1 Nitrospirales bacterium | reverse complement strand
ACCTCGCGACCCCAGCGCCATCGGCCTGGCGATCCGACAGAGTCCGTGTTCGCCCTGCCGCCCTATCGGACGATGGCCAGGGTGTTCAAACAGGCGGTCGCTCGTGCTCAGGCTACGCTGAAGGCAGCGGGGAAGGATGCGAGCAGACTCGACGACTACACGTGGCACAGCAACCGGCACTCGTGGGCGTCGCGCCTCATTATGGCGGGCGTGGATCCTCGCACAGTCCAGGAACTTGGCGGCTGGCGGACGATGGCAATGGTCCAGCGCTACACCCACCTCGCGCCTAAGCATCTCCAGGCCGCAGTGGAACGGCTGGTCTCCCCGAACGCGGTGGAACTAGCCCGGAACTATCCCGCTCTCCTATCGCAACCGGGTCTCGTACCGAAAGGTGTATCGTAACCTCGCGTGCTCATTGACACGGAGGGCTAGCCTCAATTGGTAAGGCAGTGGACTTGAAATCCACCGGGCCGCGAGGCCCTTGGGGGTTCGAATCCCTCGCCCTCCGCCAAACTTACGGCACATGAAACTGGGGTCAGCCCTGCTCAGCTTGGCCGGTTCTTGTCTATGTCCATTCCGGTGGCGCGCACTTCCAATGGTGTCCGATAGTGCGCCATAGTCCCCGTTGTTTCGAGAACTTGAAATTCGTGGCCCCTGCCGGCGCAGTGTATGGAAAATCCACCGCGCTGGTTCTAAGTACTGTGGGGGCCTGATGGCTGAAGGGTTCCGGGGCTGGTGAGCTTCCGCACTATCACTATCTTACGAATCGGTACACGAGCCTCCTCCTGCACGTTGCCCTTACCGTTGTGCGGGATTGCCGGGTTGTGCGGGTCAGTCGTCAATCTTGATTCAGTCCGAGTGAGAGCTGCGAGCACGTCATCGGTCGAGACGATCCGATAGCGCCTGAATACAGACGGCGTGCGGTGTCCGCTGATCCGCATCGCGACCTGTTCCCCGACGCCAGACTGCACGAGGTTAGTGAGAGCCGCGCGTCGCAGATCGCGGAACAAAAGCCCGGGCTTGCCGATAACCTGAACCGCCTTCCACCACGCACTCCGGAAGTCTCGGACGGGCTCGCCGTCTCGATGGAACACCCGCTCCGAGACGCGGGGACCAGACGGCCCACTGACAAGGCGGGCCTGCCAACGCTTCTCTATCAGAGCAGAAAGGGCGGGAGATAGAGGCAGCTCGCGGGACCCCCCGTTCTTCGACCGGGCGGGCGGCAGGGTGATAAGGCCGTGCGCTCTGTCTACCTCGCGCCATGTCAGCCCCAAGACTTCGGCCCGGCTCCACCCAGTCAGATAGGCGAAGGTCACAGCGTCATCTATCGGCGCCGGCAGATGCGCCACCAGGGCTACATAGTCCGTATAGTCAAACAGCGCCTGGCGTACATTGTCCTCGCGGTAGAGCTCGATAGAAGGGACGCAGTTGGCGCTGATGAGCGGCGGCCGGCTCAACTCGGCCAGCCTGTACGCCCTTTTCAGACAGGCCAGCTCTCGATTGATGGTCGCCTTCGCCTTACCCTCGGACAGCCGCTTGGCCTTATAGGCTTCGACGGCGCTCGGCGAGACCTTGGTCGCGCGGAGGTGGCCCAACCCGGACGCCAGGGCAGCGACCCGGTACTTGAGCGTCCGGCCCGAGCGGTTCTCGGCGGCCGCATAGTCGGTGGTGACGAGCTTCAGAAGGTCAGCGACCGTCACGCGCTCGGCGCGTGCGCCGACGTACTTACCTTGGGCGAACTCCTCCACGCGCTTTCGGAGGTGGGCAATGGCTTCCTGCTCGCTTGTGGTGCGGGCACTCTCGCGATGCTGGACGCCACCCTTCCAAAACTCGACAGCCCACCGCTCGCCTCGGCGGTAGATGCTGCCAAAGCCAGGGATGTGGATGCGGTTGGGCTCGATAGACGGCAAAGGGGCGGGCTCATTCACAGGGACCTTGGAGCCTGCTGTGTCGCTACTGTGCGGGTCCATTCGCCCGCGATTCTCACATGTTGTAGCGGCTCGCCGGCAGAAGAAAGTCCACTGCGTCTCGGGAAGGCCCGTCACGGGCGTTGGACGGGCTCACGAAACACCGTTGATCGTTGGAGCAAGCGAGTCGTGGACCACAGAGCGAGATTCCCGAGGCCATGTGTGGCGGCGTCATGGCGAGGGCCGTGCTGCTTGATCAAACGTACGGAGCCCGACCGTCCCGCACACCAGCCGCACAATCCAGCGTCCCACCCCAACTGCAGCACGATTGACGGACACTTGGTAGCGCACGCACTGGACCGAACGACTGGGTGCCTGCACGATGTCCGGCTGGGACGCTGGTGCGCTCCGGGGCAACCGCACGCTACGGCCCGCCGGGAACACGCCCATCAAGGGGGGCTCAGCCGCCGTCTTCTTCACACGCCGTGCGGCAGTGCCAGCCCTGGCCGTCTTGAGAGCCCCAGGCGGCGCGGTCGTCTGGTACCTCTGACGCGCCGAGATGGGCAACGGCAGACTCGGGAGCATGAAATGGCTCGAATGATCAGCATCCACGAATACGAACTGAAACCGGGACGCGATCCGGAGGTATTCGAGCAGGCGGTCCGCGATGCAGAGGCGCGCGGCCTGTTCGACTTGCCCGGTCTCACGGCCCATCACTTCGTGAGGAGCGTGAAGGGCGCCAGGCACGAGGCCTACGCGGCCGTCTGGATCTATGAAAGCCGCGAGGCTTGGGAACGGTTGTGGGGCCACCCGGAGCACCCGCGGGAACCTGCGGGGTATCCGGAGAAGTGGAGGATCTGGGAAGAGGAGATCCTGGCTCCCCTCCTGAACGGCCATCCCGATGCGATCAGGTTTACAGGCATATGAGGAGCTACGCCTGGCGTCTACACGGGGCTGAGAAGACGCGGAGTCCGCTGCCGCCCTCTGCCACCCACGTCCTCCTGGGCCTCCATCCCATGCGGTCAGGGCGGAGAGGAACATATCGGCGAAGGGCTTGCGTTGAAACTCTGTGGGGAGCGAGGATGTGACGCATCATGCGCCCCCC
>DASQRT010000320.1:0-6746 GCA_035642795.1 Nitrospirales bacterium | reverse complement strand
AAGAGGATGTAGTCCAGCTTGCGCAGTCCGAACGCGAGCGCGCCCCGCCGCAGCCCCAGTCCGTCCGCCAGCCTCCCCCACGGTTCAGGCAGCCGCCACACTCGGCCCTCCTGGTTCGTCACGACACCGGCCGCCGCCAGCTTCTCCCAGAGCCTGGCATTGATGATCAGCACGGCCTCCTGATCAGCGCCCACCATGCGGGCGAAGAGCCGGCCCAACCGCCGCTCCGAGCCGCCGATGCCCGTGTTGTTGATCAGGACGAAGGCGCAGCGCACGAGGGGTGATCCACAAAGGTTCGGCACCAGAGTTCCAGATTGAGCCACCGCCAGATCGTGGAGCTGATGTTCTTCCGACCGGCCTCATGGGCCTCGAACTCTTTCAGTGCGGCCTCCACGTTGAGGTAGCCCCGGGCGCGGGTCCGTGAATCCGACAGGATGTCTCGCGTCATCTCGCGCAGCGACGTCCGGAACCATATGTCCTCGGGCGTTACGAATCCCATCTTGTCCGCGCGCCAGCAAACCTCGTTCGGCAGAATCCCGTCCAGCGCCTCTCTGAGGACTGCTTTGGTCCAACCGTTCCTGATCTTCAGCGCCGGTTCCAGCTTGTACAGGAACTCGACCAGCCGGTAGTCCAGGAACGGGAGGCGCGTCTCGATCCCGAAGGCCATCGAGTTCCGGTCCTCATAGTGCAACAGCGCCCGCAGTCCGCTCCAGGTGAGCAGCTGGTGCTGCATGTTATGGAGATGCGAGCCCGCGTGGAAGGACGGCATCGGAATCGGACCCCACTGGCGCCGGAACTCCGTCGCAATCCAGTCCACGCTGCCGGTCATGCGGCTGCGGACGAAGCAGACAAGCGAGGAAGGGAGGAACGCCCGTGCCAGGTTCGCGAAGACATATTTCGGGATCGGCCCCTGCAAGCGGCGGTAAGCGGCCAACTCCCGCAGTAAGCCAAGCCACCGCCTCTCGGCAGCCAAGTCGGCGAAGAATGCGCCGAAGAAGCCGTGGTAGCCGGCCAGGAGTTCGTCCGCGCCCTGTCCGTCCAGCAACACCTTGACGCCGCGCTGCGCGGCCAGGCGCATCACGTTCCATTGCGCGAAGATGCTCGTCGAGCCGAAGGGTTCGTCCTGCTGCCACACGAGTTGCGACACCGAGTCGGCCAATTCCTTCGGGTCCGGGAAGGTGTAGTGGGCTTCGGCGCCAGTCCGCTCGAGTACCAGGCGGATGAACCGCCGCTCGTCATAGGCCGGATCTTCGAAGCAGGACGAAAAGGTCTTCTGCCGCTCTCCGATGAGCTCGCGCGGGACTGCGTGCTCCACGAACATCAAGTCGTTCGCCACGCAGACGATGGACGACGAATCCAGGCCTCCGCTCAGGCAGGTGCCGATGGGCACGTCGCTCCGGAGGCGGAGCCGGACCGCGTCGCGGAAGAGGTGCCCGAAGCGCTCGGCCGCGTCCCGCATCGAGAGGCCGGCCTCGTCGTAAGGGGGAAGGTCCCAATACCTCTGTACCCTGACTTGCGTATCCACCGTCAAGGTATGGGCAGGCGGGAGCTGCCGGACCCCGTCGAAGAAGGTATCCTCGGAATGGTCCAGGCAAGCCCCGTCGAGGTAATCGAAGACGGCGCGTTGGTTCGGCGAAGGCCGGAGGCCAGCCGCCAGCAGGCCCTTGATCTCAGAGGCGAAGGCAAATCGCGCACCGTCCCAAGCGTAGTAGAACGGCTTCACCCCCAAACGGTCCCGCGCGCAGAATAGCCGGCGGCGGTCCCCATCCCAGATGGCGAACGCGAACATCCCGTTGAAGCGCGTGACGCAGGCCTCGTCCCACTCCCGGTAGGCTGCGAGCAGGACCTCGGTATCAGACGCCGAGCGGAACCGGTGCCCTTTTCCGCGCAACTCCTCGCGGAGCTCGACGTGATTATAGATTTCCCCGTTGTAGGTGACCCAGCAGCGGCCGTCTTCGGTCGCCATCGGCTGGTGACCAAGCGACGACAGATCGATGATCGCCAGCCGCCGGTGTCCCAGCCCGATCGCATGGCGGCGCGGCCGTGTCCCCGGCGCGTCCGCGAGCCGTCCCACGACTGCAAGCGGCTGCTCCTGTCCTCGCGCGTCCAGCAGCACGTAGCCTTCGCCGTCCGGCCCGCGATGCGCCTGGGCGGCCACCATGCGTTCCAGCACCGACGGCTCCACGGCCCGACCGATGACATCGTAGAGTCCGGCAATGGCGCACATCAGTGATCATCCATCCGGCCGGCCAGTTCCTGATAACAGGCCATCAATACCGGTTCTCCTTGCGACTCCCAGGTAAGGCGCTGCCCGGCGGCGCACGCTTGAGCTTTGAGCGCCGCGAGTCGGCCGGCATCGCGCGTCAGCGCATTGATCGCCCGCGCGATGTCGTCGGGGCGATCGGGATCGAACAGCGCGCCGGTCGCCGTCTCCTCCACCAGACGGGTCAATTCCGGAAGCGCGCTCACGGCCAGTGCGAGCCCGGCCTGCAGGTACTCGAAGACCTTGTTGGGCAGACAGAGCCGGTGGTCCATCATTGTCGGCCGGTAGGGCACCACCCCGACGTCGAACCCCGCCAAGCTCTCAACCAGGTGAGCGTGATGGGCCGGCGGCAGGAAGTGCACGCGCCCTTCCAATCCTTTCTCCTTCACGAGGGCGCGGAGCACCGGTTCGAGTCCCCCGTACCCCCGGAGGTACAGCTCGGCCGAGTCGTACCACGCGGCGCTCTGAATCAGTTCCTCGAGCCCGCGATCGCGAAGGTACACGCCCTGATAGATGACGCGGGCCTTGCCCGCGCGGGCTTCCCCATCACCGCCCGACTTCGAGCGCACTGCCTCGACGGCGAACGGACAGTTCAGCACCACGGTCGGCTTCGGTACGCGGTGCCACTCGGCCAGTGTCTCAGCGATCGAGTCGTTGACCGTCACGACCTTGTGCGCATGGCGGATGAGCCAGCGTTCCAGGCCAAAGAGAATCGCGCGGAACTGCCGGGAGAATCCGGGAAACTGCTCGGCGAACAGCTCATGCGCGTCGTAGAGCAGCGGCAGCCGCTTCCATCGCGAGAGCACCACCCCCGCCGGCAGCGTGTCCAGATCGTTGGCGTGATAGAGCGCAGCGGGCGCGCGCCACAGTTGCCGGACGGCCTGCAGATTGAACCAGGCGATTCCGCCGAGGATCCAGAGCTCCCACGGCTTCAACCAGAATCCCGGCCGCTTGTCCGGCATCCGGCGAGGCGCGGCGGTCTCCGGCAAAGCAGACCGCGCCAGGAGTCGTTGCAGAGAGCGCCGGCCCCAGAGAGGAGGGACCCGATGCACGTGGACGCCCGGCGGGACAACTTCTTCTCTCTCCTGGGACGGTGTCCTACAGACCAGACGGACCGCAAACCCGGCGCGTTGGGCGGCCTGCATGGATCGGCGGACCCGCGGGTCGGTGAGCCCCTCGTTCGTCACCAGCATGACGATCGCCTTCCCGGCACACGGGGACGCGTCGGGCTGCTGGCCCTCGGTCTCAAAGGAGCTCATCGGCACGCGATGTTCGCCCACGGTCAACGTCATCTGGTATCCCTTCACCAGTTTTTGCGCTTCAACTTCCCAATTGTAAGAAGTACGCGCGGCAAGCAATGCATTCCGTTTCATGCCTTCCAAGCGAGTTGCATCCCCAAGCATCTCATTGAGAACCTTCGCAATATCCTGAGGATCCTCGGGATTAAAAACCAGGCCCACGTTGTACCCCACGATAACTTTTCGTAACTCGGGCAGATCGCTCCCCGCTACGGCAAGGCCGGCCATCAGGTACTCGAAGAGCTTGTTCGGGAGGCAAAAACGGTTATTGAGACAAAACGGAATGTAGGGGATCACGCCGATGTCGGCCTCGGCGGCGGTTCTCACCAGATCGAGCATCGGCACTGGCGGCGCAAAGGAGACCCGGCCTTCCACGCCTCTCTCCCTCACCAGCGCACGAAGATGATCTTCAAGCTCTCCGAAACCCCTGAACACGATCCTCCCGCGTTTCAGGTACTGCGCGCTTTCGATGAGCTGCTCGAGTCCGCGATCGCGGAAATACCCGCCGTGGTAGAGAATCACCGGTTCGCGCCCGCGATCCGCCGGACCCGGCGTGGGCGGCTGATAGACGGGCACGTTACGAACGGTGAGGACGCCGTTCGTCCCGTACCGCTGGGTCACCCAATCTCCCAATGATTCGCACACGGTCAGCCGGAGGTCGGTCTTCCTTACCAAGGCCCGCTCCAGCAACGAGTAGTAGTACCGCCACACCCCGGTTTTGACCCCTTCCTTGAATTGTTCCGTGTACAGCTCATGGAAGTCGTAGACGAGCTTCTTCCCCGCCCGACGCCCTGCGACGTAGCCGGCGAGCAGTGTATCCAGGTCGTGCGCATGATAGACGTCGGCGCCTTGCCGGAGCGCCGCTCTGGCCATCCTTAGGTTGAGTCGGAGGATATAGATGATGTTCAGGAGGTCCGAGCGGAGCTTAGAGCGCTTGGGAAGCGGCGGTCTCGTCTGGGACGTGTCAACAAGCTTTCGCGGATTGACGTTCCGGTACCGGTCGCGCAGGACGGTGTACAGGCGTGGGGCGACCCCCTTGAGCCACAACAGGAAAAGATGGATTAGGTTGCGTCGCAGGAGAGGCCTGGGCAGCGGGACGCGCACGACCCGGTAACCGTCGAGCCATTCCTCCGGGGTGCTCTCCTTCCCCTGCACCCCGATCACGACTACGTCGTAGCCGGCCTGCACGAGCGTCGCGGCCTCCCGCCGCACCCGCGGGTCGTTGTTGACCGGATTCGTGACGAGCATGCAGACCTTCATGGCCGGAGCTCCCGATCCATGAAGACACGGAACCACAGCTCGATCGTCAACCAGCGATAGATCTCCCAACTGGCGTCAATCTCGCCGCGGCAGTGTCTTTCAAAGTGATGCCTTAAGCCATCCGCGTTAAACACCTTTCGCTGTTCCATCTCACGGGAGAACAGGATCTCTTTCGTCTTCTCCCGCTGTCCTTCGCGAAACCACCGGGCGACCGGCGTCGGGTACCCCTTCTTGTCCGTCCGCTCCAGAGTTTCCCGCGGAAGGTCCTGCTGCAAGGCTTTCCTCAGAATGTATTTCGTGGTCCCACCCCGGATCTTGAGGTCATACGGGAGCCCCAGGCAAAACTCGACCAGCCGATAATCCAAGAACGGCGTCCGCGCCTCGATGGAGAAGGCCATGCTGTTACGATCCTCGTAATGCAGCAGGGCCGGAATGCTCTGGCGAGTGAGATGGTGATACAGGACGGTGTTCAGGTCGTCCTCGAAGCGGTCCGTTGGCTCGCGCTGGATCTCCTGGCCCCTGACGCTGGCAACAAAGTCGGGATGGAGCAGTGACGGCGCGATCTCCAACGATGTGACACGCAGCCTGCGGGTGAGACCCCTAGCCCGTCGCAGCGCCGCCTTCGCGCGGCCCGGCAAGGCATTCGCAAGATAGGTCCGGAGAAACGGTTGGGGCGCCAACCGGCTGATCTGGCGATACGCGCGGATGAAGGCGACCAGGTCCGTCGGGTGCCCGCTGGCGAGAAATTTCTGCAGCAGGACCCCCAAGTAAATGGGGAAGTAGCTGAAGTACCCGCCCAGGAGTTCGTCCCCGCCCTGCCCGTCCAGCAAGACCTTCACCCGTCCATGGGCCTCCTTCATCACATGCCACTGCGAGTACAGGCCGGGACCGGCCGTCGGCTCATCCTGATGCCACACGATCCGGGGAAGGACGTCGAAGAAATCGTCGCCTGTGGGATGGATCGGATACGGATCGGTCTTCGCGTGGCGGTTCAGCGCCTCGACATAGAACTGCTCGTTGCAGTCCTCGTCCTCGTAGAGGCACGAGAAGGTCTTGACGGGGTGGTCGAGGAACCGGGAGGCCAGGGCGACGATCGAGCTGGAATCCAGCCCGCCGCTCAGGCAGGTACCAACCGGCACGTCGCTGCGGAGCCGCAGCCGCACGGAATCGCGCAGCAGCTCGTGGAACGTCGTCTCGGGATGCGCGTAGTCATACGCCGTCCGCGCCGCCTCCGGATCGTACCGCCAATACTTGATCAGCCGTTGACCGCCTGCATCAATCACCAACGAATGGGCCGGCAGGAGTTGCCGGACCCCATGGAAGAAAGTCTCCTGGCCGTCATCCAGCGCGCTGGTCGCCAGGAAGTGGTACAGGTAAGGGTAGTTCGGCCGTCTCGCCTCAGCCACGACGGGCAAGATCGCCTTGATCTCAGAGGCAAAAACAAACTTCCCGTCAGGCATGGCGTAATAGAGCGGTTTGACTCCGAAGCGATCACGGGACAGGAACAATTTTTTCCTTTTGGAATCCCAAAGGGCGAATCCCCACATCCCGTTGAACCGAGTCACGCATTCTTCCCCCCACTCCTCGTAACCGTGAATGATGACCTCTGAATCAGATCGAGACCGAAATCGGTGCCCTCTTTTCTGCAGTATCGGGATGAGTTCAAGGTAGTTGTAAATCTCCCCGTTGAACACGAGCCAAATGGTTCCATCCTCATTCGTCATCGGCTGATGCCCATCCGGAGAAAGGTCAATGATGGCCAACCGCCGATGTCCAAGGCCGATGTTCTTCTCCAGAAACACACCTTGGTCATCAGGTCCGCGGTAGGCTATGACATCAGTCATACGCCGAATCGTCAGAGCGTCGACCGCTCCCCCCTTCAGATCGAAAATCCCGGCAATTCCACACATACTCAACCCACTACG
>DASQRT010000319.1:0-6137 GCA_035642795.1 Nitrospirales bacterium | reverse complement strand
CCGGGCTTGTGGGACCGCTCTCCTCCATCGTCATTGCAGCGGGTGCCGGGGTCTTCTGCTACATGGCTGTTATTGTCAAGTCTCGCTTAGGGTACGATGATTCGTTGGATGCCTTCGGTGTTCATGCGATCGGGGGAACATGGGGAGCGTTGGCGACAGGGCTCTTTGCGTCAAAGGCGATCAATTCCGGTGGCGCCGATGGGCTCTTCTTCGGGAATCCCGGCCAGCTCAAGCTCCAGTTTATTGCCGTGCTGGCGTCATGGGTATTGGCCTTTGTTGGGACCTTCATCATCCTCAAGATCGTCGATTGGACGATGGGATTGCGGGTCAGCAACGAGGAAGAACAGGTCGGCCTGGATTTGAGCCAGCACGAAGAACGGGCCTACTCGAAGGGTTAATTGCAAGAAGGAAGACGGTACGGTCGTTACTGCGGACCCAGCTCATGACAAGGGAGGCGTGCGCCAATGAAAAAGATTGAAGCTGTCATCAAGCCGTTCAAACTTGAGGATGTGAAGGACGCGTTAACCGGGATCGGAGTCTTTGGGATGACTGTGACGGAGGTGCGCGGATTTGGTCGCCAGAAAGGACACAAGGAGGCCTATCGCGGGACAGAATACACGGTTGAGTTCCTGCCCAAGACGAAGATCGAAGTGGTCGTAGCCGACAGCCTTGCGGAACGAGTCGTCGAGACGATAATCCGAACCGCCAAGACCGGGAGCATCGGGGACGGAAAGATCTTCGTGACGAACCTGTCCGAGGTCATCCGGATCAGGACTGGAGAAACCGGGGATCGCGCGCTGTAAGACCGAGGGCGCCTGTTCATCATGGATGGGCGCCCTTTTTACATCTCACTCGCAAGAATGCGGTTGGCTCCTTACGAGCCACCACGTGCGATGAAACCTGCGCACGAGTGTTAGCAGGACTCTCCACATGAACCAGGGATACCGAAAAGAATTGGAACTGCTCTATCCCTGGTACAAGGAGGAGGTGTTCCGGCGCCGCGAGCGGATGATGTGGCTAACCGCGTGCACGAGCGGGGTGCTGGTTCTCTTGTTGGTGGTCGTCCAGGTTTTTCCCACGCCAGCGACTTCCACTATGACAGCGGTCCTCGAATGCCTAGGGATTGTGTTGTTCTCCGGAATCATGGCCTACCTGATCGTCCAGCAACAGGCCCGGCACCTGATGGCGAAGCAGGTGCTCATCACAATCGAACGTGAACTGGGGCTCTATGAAAAAGGGCGGCACCTGGAGAACGCCACGCTGTATCCCGCCGAGTGGCAGACTACGTGGAAGCACGACGTCAGTGTCGTGATCTACCTTGCCGTTCTGGCGGGGTTGACCGGCCTCGTCATTGCCGCCGTGCTGTGGCGCTGAGTCCATGCCGCAACTTGCCCTCGCGCTCACGACGGTCATTTGGGCGGCTACCTTTCCAGCAACCAAACTGGCACTCGAGCAGGTGCTGCCGCTCTCATTCCTTTTCCTACGGTTCCTGGTCAGCAGTCTCGCGCTAGGCTCCGTGCTGATCCTGGCGAGGCAGCCCATTCGGCGGACGGCCGAGACCCTGCGGACGGCTGCGATCGCTTCCGTCTTCCTGTTCCTCGGGTACGTCACTCAGACCGTCGGCCTGCGCTATACCACGGCTTCGAACTCGGCCTTCATCACCGCGCTGTACGTCGTGCTGGTTCCGCTCTTCCTGCGCCGGTTTGACCTCCGGCTGTGGACGGCCCTGTCTCTCGCCGTGAGCGGATTGTGGCTGCTGATACGCCCTTCAGCCGAGATGAATCGGGGAGACCTTTACACATTGGTATGCGCGGCGGCCTTCGCCCTGCACATCATCGCTGTCGAAGCCTACGTTCATCGCAGCGAGGTGCTCTCCTTCTCCGCCTGGCAACTGATCATGGTGACCGGAGCATTGGTCGGACCGGCTCTCATGGAGGGCTATCGGCCCTGGCCGGCTGCCTTCACGCCGACGCTGGTCTGGGCACTCGTGATCACAGGAGTACTGGCCACTACGCTGGCGTTTTGCGTGCAAGTATGGGCGCAGAAGCATGTTCCTGCCCAGCGCGTGGCCTTGATCTTTGCGCTCGAGCCGGCCTTGGCCGCATGGCTCGCATGGCTGGTCCTAGGCGAACGCTTGGAAGCAGTTGGATGGGTAGGAAGCGGTCTGATTACGGCCGGCGTGTTGATCGGGACGCTGCCCGGTCGTCGAGCGGACGCCTCCCTCGCGTAAGCCCCAAGGCAAAATCTTCATGGCCTGCCCTCCTATGGGCTAGCTCCATCAGAGCTGCAATTGAACGGAGACCCGGTAGAGGAGCATGAGACCTAGAATGAGCAACGTCAGGTTCAGCAGCATGGACACACCGTGGAGACCGCTGAACCTCTTTTCCAGGCGGTCCTTCTCGGGACCGACCGGAGCGGCCTTCACCGCATCCCGGGCTTCGATGACCATCGGACCGACGACGGTCCCCATCGTGACTTGAATTCCCCCCATCACCGCCAAGAATATCATGGCGGTGCGGACCGACTGCGCGCCGCCGAGCTGGCGCAGCCCGAAGAGCGAGCCCAGGGCGACGGCGCAGGCGACGTAGCCCAGGAGATGGTATTTCGGGAAGATGTCACTCACGACCTGGCCCGCCTGCTCGCGCGTGAGCATCTTGAAGATGGATGGGGAGGCGAGGAAGGAGAAGAAGACGATCCCGCCGATCCAGAGGACGAGGCTCAACAGGTACAGGTATCGGAAGAGGGTCGTCACGGTTTGAGCAATTCGAAGTCCTTGATCTCTTTCTTCATGTATTCCCGCAGCCGCTTGATGATCTTTTCCTCCAACTGGCGGGCACGCTCCCGCGAGATGTTGTACTTCTTGCCAATGTCATCGAGTGTCATCGGAGTCTCCGAGAGGATCCGGTTGCGCAGGATGTCAGCGTACCGGTCATCAAGCGTGGCGGCGAACTCCGCGAGCTTCCGCCGGAAGAGTTTCCTGAGTTCCTCATCGGCGAGGGTCTCGTCCGCTGGCGTCGCCTGGGCGGGCAGGATCTCCATCAAGGTGCCTTCCTGATCAGGCCCGATGGGGGCGTCCAGGGAGATATCCCAGCTCCCCAGACGCTGACCCATCTCGACGACGTCGCGCTCGCGGACGTTCAGGCGGTCGGCGAGGAGTTTGGTATCAGGCACGAAGCCCTCGCGCTCCAGCTTGCGCTTCTCTTTGTTCAGATTGTAGAAGAGCTTGCGCTGGTCCTGCGTGGTCCCGATCTTCACCAGCCGGTAGGTGTTCAGGAGATACCGGAGAACATACGCCCGTACCCACCAGGCCGCGTAGGAGTGGAACCGCACGCCCTTCGTCGGGTCGAATTTCCGGATGGCCTGCATGAGTCCCACGTTGCCTTCTTGGATCAGGTCCATGTAATCAGCCCCGGAGTGGAGGTACTCCGCTGCGATCGCCACGGAAACTCGCAGGTTGGCGAGGATCAACTTGACCGCTGCTTCGCGGTTGCCCGTCGTTCGATAATCGTGAAACAGCTGCAGTTCCTCTTCCTTGGAGAGGAACGGATATTTCCGGACCTCAGCGAGGTAGCGCTGGAGCGGGTCATACGGGACCAGCGAGGTGTCCTGCGAAGCGTCCGCCTGTTCCCCAGACTGGATCGACAGAGGAACGTCGAACGCGTCTGCAGGAATCTCCTGATCGTACAGAGTTTCAGCCCCGAGCACCTCTACGTCTTCGACTTCCTCGGTCTCCGGAGTTTCGCTCTGGGTCTCGTCCATGGCGTCTGAGGATTCCATGCGCAGCCTGCTATTATAGCGGAACCTCTCCCCAGAGACCAACCGACGAGGTCTCAGAACTGGCACATTTCTCTGCTATAATCAGCGCCGTGCCCCTCCTTCACGCCTTTCGTAGCGGCCACTGGCCGTCACTCCTGGCCGCCTGGCTCCATTTTGAAGTCAGCTTCATGACCTGGGTCCTCGTGGGAGCCCTGGGGGTCTTCATTGCCCAGGACTTCGGGCTGACCGCCACTCAAAAAGGCTTTCTGGTGGCGGTCCCCCTGCTCGGGGGATCGCTCTTTCGGATCGGGATCGGAGTCCTTTCGGACCGGTACGGACCCCGACGCATTGGTTGCGCCAGCATGTTGCTGGCTGCGGTTCCATTGGTCTGGGCATGGCTGGCCGGGGAGAGCTTCGCGCAAATGATCGGCGTCGGGCTCTTGCTCGGCATCGCGGGCGCCAGTTTTGCCGTCTCTCTGCCCCTCGCAAGTCGCGCGTACCCACTCGCTCACCAAGGTCTAGCCATGGGCGTGGCTGGATCGGGGAACAGTGGCGCGATTGTGAGCATTGCATTGGCTCCCCTACTGGCCGTCAAGTTCGGATGGCACGGCGTCTTCGGTATCTTGATTCCCGTCGTCGTCGTCATGACCGCGGTGTATTGGATGCTCGCCCGGGACCACGAGCCGATGGATGGCTCCGCCCACCATCTGGAGTTCGTCGTCCTGCTCAGGGAGCCGGATACCTACTGGTTCTGCACGTTGTACGCGATTACCTTCGGGGGATTCGTAGGTCTCAGTAGCTATCTGAGCATCTTTTTCTTCGAACAATACGGGTTGTCTAGGGTGGAGGCCGGCTGGGCCGCAGCGGCCTGCGCGCTGGCCGGAAGTTTTTCCCGCCCAGTGGGAGGCTTCATCGCCGACCGGCGCGGGGGACTCCGGGTGCTCTCTCTGCTTTATCCGGCGATCGCGGTCTTTATGGGAGTGGCTTCCTTGTTGTTTCCTTTCCCCGCGGCCCTGGCTGCGCTGTGTCTGGCGATGACTTGCCTGGGGATGGGGAATGGCGTGATCTTTCAGGTTGTGCCCCAACGGTTCAGGCGGGAAATCGGGACCATCTCAGGGCTCGTCGGCGCAGCCGGAGGTTTCGGAGGGTTTCTCTTACCCTCGGCGCTAGGCATCTTCAAAGACCTCAGCGGCACCTACGCGACGGGCTTCGCCATCTTCGCCGCGGTGTGCGTGCTAATCATGCCAGTGGTCGTGATGTTCTGGCGGCCGAGTCTCCAGAACATGGTTCCACGCATTTGACACTGACCGCTCGTATCTCTATAGTAGATAAAGCATTTTCATGGAAAACCACATGAAATTCGACTCCATCGAAAGCGCCATTGCGGACATCAGAAACGGCCGCATGGCCGTCCTTGTGGATGACGAAGACCGCGAAAATGAAGGCGACTTCGTCATGGCGGCCGAGAAGGTCACACCCGAGGCCGTCAACTTCATGGCCACGCACGGGCGAGGCTTGATCTGCTTGGCCCTGACGCCAGAGCGGGTGGAGGAGCTCCAGTTGCCGCCGATGGTCGCTGAGAACACGGCGCCGTTCGGTACCGCCTTCACGATCTCGATTGACGCCCGCCGCGGCATTACCACTGGCATCTCGGCCAAGGATAGGGCCACCACCATCCTGACGGCGATTGATCTCAAGACCAAGCCGGCTGATCTCGCCCGTCCTGGTCACGTCTTTCCTCTGAGAGCGGATAAGGGCGGCGTCCTCAAGCGGGCCGGGCAAACCGAGGGCTCGGTGGACCTGGCGCGTCTGTCCGGACTCTACCCGGCCGGCGTCCTGTGCGAGATTATGAATGACGACGGGACCATGGCCCGGGTGCCGCAACTCCACGAGATCGCCAAGCGGCATCATCTCAAGCTGGTCACGATCAAAGACCTGATCGAGTACCGCATGCAGCGCGAGACCTTCGTCCACGAGGTGACCCAGGCGACGCTCCCGACGATCTTTGGCGACTTCATCGCGCACGTCTTCGAAAACGACCTGGATCACGGCGCCCATGTTGCGCTGGTCAAGGGTAGCATCAAGCTCAATGACGAGGTCCTGGTCCGCGTGCATTCCGGATGCCTCACTTCCGATGTGCTCGGGTCGCTTCGCTGTGACTGCCGAGAGCAGCTTCATCGCGCGCTGCAGATGATCGAAAAGGCAGGGCAGGGGGTGCTCCTGTATCTGAACCAGGAAGGGCGCGGCATCGGCTTGGTGAACAAGCTGCGCGCGTACAAGCTGCAGGACGAAGGCAAGGACACCGTCGAGGCTAATCTTGCGCTGGGCTTCAAGCCGGACCTTCGGGACTATGGCGTGGGCGCACAGATCCTGGTCAAGCT
>DASQRT010000318.1:0-6158 GCA_035642795.1 Nitrospirales bacterium | reverse complement strand
ACCAGAAGGACGGGGATCCGGGGATCATCCTGACCACGCTGGAGAAGGCCGTCAACTGGGCCCGCAAAGGGTCGCTCTGGCCGATGACCTTCGGTCTGGCCTGCTGCGCCATCGAAATGATCGCAGCGGTCTCCTCGCGCTACGATATTGATCGGTACGGCGCCGGCGTCTTTCGCGCGTCGCCGCGGCAGTCCGATCTCATGATCGTGGCCGGCACGGTGTGCGTGCGGATGGCGCCGGTGATCCGGAAGATCTACGATCAAATGCCTGAGCCGCGCTACGTGATCGCGATGGGGTCGTGCGCGACCTCCGGCAACATCTACGACAGCTACAGCGTCGTGCAGGGCGTCGATCGGTTCATCCCCGTGGACATGTATGTGCCGGGCTGCCCGCCCACGCCCGAGGCCCTGTTCGACGGCATCCTCAAGCTCCAGGAGCAGATCATGCAGCGGGGCGTGTTCTACAAGAAGCCGCAGGAGGCGGTGAGGGTCTGAGCCATGCACCCCGACGCCCAGAAGATCCAGCAGGTCTTCCCCGACGCCTTCCAGAACGCCGTCGAGTGGCGGGGCGACCTGACCATCCACGTGCAGTGTGAGCACCTGCACGCGGTCTGCCGGTATCTGCACGACGATCCCGGACTGGACTACGACTACATCGTCCATGTGAGTTCCGTGGACTGGCCGGACCACCCCGAGCGATTCGAGGTCGTCTACGAGTTCTACTCGATCCGGCGCAAGCAGCGGATCCGCGTGAAGACCAGGATGCCGGAAGACGATTGCGTGGTGGACTCCATGACCGACATCTGGAAGGGGGCCGATTTCATGGAGCGCGAGGCGTACGACATGATGGGGATCCGGTTCCACAACCATCCGAACCTCGTGCGAGTCCTGCTCCCGGATGATTTCCCGGAAGGCTATCCCTTGCGGAAGGATTTCCCCGTGCGCGGTAAGGGATGGCGCGACACGTTCACCTTCATCGGGGAGAAGACCGGATAAGGACCCATGTCTCAGCCGTTAGAAGACCAGCGCACCACCGTCTATAAGGACAACCGGGAGCATCCGGCGAACCCTACCCTGCCGACGCTGCGCACCGAGGAGATGATGCTCAACATGGGGCCCCAGCACCCCAGCACGCACGGCGTGTTGAAGGTGGTGCTGTCCCTGGAGGGCGAGCGGATCGTCAAGGCGACGCCGGTCATGGGGTTTCTGCACCGGGGCGTGGAGAAACTGGCAGAGGACGGCACCTACCACCAGTTCATCCCCCATACCGACCGCCTGGACTACGTCTGCGCAATGTACAACAACTTCGCTTACTGCCGGGCCGTCGAGAAGCTACTGGACTTAAAAGCCCCGCCGCGCGCGGAGTACCTGCGCACGATCGTCGCCGAGGTGCAGCGGATCATCGGGCACCTCTTCTGGCTCGGCACGCAGGCTCTGGACATCGGCGCGATGACGGTGTTCTTCTACACGTTCCGCGACCGGGAGATCCTCCTGGACTTCTTCGACGAGCTCTGCGGCGCCCGGCTGACGACGAGCTGGTACCGGATCGGCGGCGTCGAGCGAGACTTCACGCCGGACCTCGTCGAGAAGCTGCGCCGCTTTTGCGACTACTTCCCTCCCAAGCTGGACGAGTACATCACCTTCTTGGACACCAACCGGATCTGGCTCTCCCGCACGAAGGGCGTGGCGGTGATCTCGGCCGAGGACGCCATCAACTTCGGATTGAGCGGGCCGACGCTGCGCGGGTCCGGCGTGGACTACGACCTGCGCAAGTTCGAGCCCTACGCCGCGTACGGCGCGTGCGAGTGGAGCGTGCCGGTCGGCAAGAACGGCGACACGTACGACCGGTACTGGGTCCGCGTCGAGGAGATGCGGCAGAGCCGGAACATGGTCGCGCAGCTCTTGGAGAAGATCCCGGACGGGCCGGTCATGGCCGACGTGCCGAGCGTGACGTTGCCCCCCAAGGACAAGGTCTTCAATGACCTGGCCAGCATGATCCAGCAGTTCAAGCTGTTCTCCCAGGGGTTTGAGGCCCCGAAGGGGGAGATCTATAGCGGGACCGAGGCCGCCAAGGGCGAGCTGGGGTTCTACATCGTCAGCGACGGCGGAGGGAAGCCCTACCGCTTGAAGATTCGCGCCCCGTCCTTCATTCATATGGGCGCATTCGACTATATGGCCCGCGGCTACATGATCGCCGATATCGTGACGATCTTCGGCACGTATGACATCGTCATGGGCGAGTGCGACCGCTGATGAAGACGTTAAACGTTTATCGTTAAACGTTAAACGGCTAGGGACTGAAAACGATTAACGAATAACGTATCACGTTTAACGTGACGAGGAACAAGTCATGGCACTAAAACCAGTGACATCGCCGGACGTCGAAGCCCCGGCCATCCAGCTGACCATCGACGGCCAGCAGGTCGAGGCGAAGCAGGGGGTCTCGCTTTACGACGTGATCTCCCAGACCGGCAAGATTATCCCGGCGATGTGCTATCACTACACCTTCGACCCCTTCGGCTCCTGCGGGATGTGCCTCGTGATGGTGGAGGGCAAGAAGGCCCCTGTGCGGTCTTGCACGGCCAAGGCCGAGGCCGGCATGGTGGTACGGTCCGAGGGTGAGGATCTCTTTCTGGCCCGCAAGAAGGCGGTGGAGAAGCACCTCACGATCCACCCCCTGGACTGCCCGGTCTGCGACGCCGACGGCCACTGCGAATTGCAAGACATGGCCTTCCAGCACGGCGTCACGAACCTCGTCAACGCCAAGCCCAAGGGCCTACCGGAGGACCGTCGCAGCCTCGTGCTCGACTTCAACATGAACCGCTGCATCCTGTGCGGGGAATGCATCAACATCTGCAAGGACGTGCAGATGGTGGACGCCCTGCAGTTCTTCAAGAAAGAGGGCACCACCCACGTCGTGGCAAAAGGGGACAAGGGCCTCGTCTGCGAGTTCTGCGGGGACTGCCTGGCGGTCTGCCCTGTGGGCGCCATCACGAACAAGTATTCCAAGTACATCTACAAGCCGTGGCAGTTGAAGAAGACGACGAGCACGTGTGCCTACTGCGCCGACGGCTGCCAGATGTCCATCGAGACCAGCGGGAAGGACGTCCAGCGGGTGACCTCGCCGCTCTCCTGGAAGAACAAGTGGGGCGATCGCGCGGAGACCGCTAAGGGTCACGGCGGCCTGTGCGTGCGCGGGCGGTTCGGGTTCCAGTACATCAACAGCAAGGAACGGCTGGGCATGCCATTGCTCCGCACGGAGGAAGGGTTCGCGCCGCGCTCCTGGTTCGAAGTCATGGACACGGTGGTCGGGCGGCTGAAGGCCATCAAGGCCCAGCACGGCCCCAACGCAATCGCGGGGCTCATCACCTCCCGCTGCACGAACGAGGAACTCTACCTGTTCCAGAAGCTGATGCGCGGGGCGATCGGCACCAACCAGGTGGACAGCAGCGCCCGCTACGGCCATCTGAACTTCACGCGGGCCCTGCAGCACGCCGCCGGCGTCGGCCGGATGATGAACGGCTACGAGCAGATCACGCAGGCCAACGTGCTCCTGCTCATCGGGACCGACATCACCGAGACCAACCCCATCGCCAGCCTGCGGGTGAAAGAGGCGTTCCGCGTGTATGGAGCACAGGTGATCGTCGCCACGTCGCGGATGACCAACATCGCGAAGCTGGCCTCTCACCCGTTGCCGATCGCAGCGGGGAGCGAGCGGTGGTTCATCAAGGCACTGGTCAAGGCCGCGATCGAGGAGGACCTGGTGGACGAGGCTGCCACGACCGCCGCGCCGGAGGCCTTCGCAGCGCTAAAGGCCGCAGTGGCCGGCTTGTCGTGGGAGGTCCTCATGGCCAGGACCGGGGCCTCGCGGGAGGCGGTGGTCGAGGCGGTGCGGCTCTATGCCGAGGCACCGAAGGCCGTGGTCCTGTGCGCCGAGGGCGTGACTCGCCATGCCGACGGATATGCCAGCATCCTGAACCTGGTGGACCTCGCCTGGGTGACCGGCAAGCTCACGCGGCCCGGTTGCGGCGTGAACGCGTTGCCGGAAGAGGCCAACGAGCAGGGGGCGGTGGACATGGGGGTGGCGCCCGAACTGTTGCCGGGGCAGACGCTCTATGCTGACGAGGACGCCCGCGCCAAGTTCGCGACCGCGTGGCGTTGCTCGCTGCCGCCGCCCGATCCGAGCGCAAGCTTGATGGAGATTGTGAAGCGCTGCCGTGAAGGACGCATCAAGGCGCTGTACCTGGTGGGGGAGAACCCGCTCGCGACCTTGCCGGCCTCGACTGGCGTCCGTGAAGCGCTGGAGAAGGTTGAGCTGCTGGTCTGCCAGGACCCCTTCCTGACCGAGACCGGCCAGCTCGCGCACGTTGTGCTGCCGGCGACCACCTTCGCCGAGAAGGACGGCACCTTCACCAACCTGGAAGGGAAGGTGAACCGGGTCCGTCCCGCGCTGGAGCCGTACGAAGAGGCCAAGCCCGATTGGGAGGTCTTCGCGGCGCTCGGCACGGCGTTGGGGTGTTCAATGGAGTACGAAGCGGCGCAGGATGTCCAGCGGGAGATCATGAAGCTGCTGCCGGGGTACTACAATCTCGGCGAGCCCCGGCCTGTGACCGCCAGGCCGGAGGGCTACCTGCGCAACGGCTATGTCCGCGAAGTCGCGGCGCGCTACGCCGCCCAAACAGTTCGTGCGGAGGCCGATCAGGCGGCTCGGCCATTCGCTCTCACCATCGGCCAGGTGCTCTACCATTCGGGCAAGCTCTCGACGCGCGCGTCGGGCCTGCTGCAGCTCTCTCCCAGCAAGGGCCGCCTGCAAATGAACCCGGAGGACATCGCGCAGTTGCAGATCGGGCCTCAGGACGTGGTGCGTGTGACCTCGGCGACGAGCTCGCTCGAGCTGCGCACCGAGCCGAATTACGATCTCGCGCGGGGGACGTGCTTCTTCCCCGAGCATTTCAACGAGCCTCCGGTGAAGGACCTGGTCGAGTGCATCGTCGATCCCACGACGGGCGTGCCGGCGTTCAAGTTCACCCGGGTCGCGATCACGAGAGCCTGATACGGAAAGGACCCGTCATGAGTGCGAAGACCGAAGAGAAGAGCCTGCTGCTTGAGGTGTGGGACGCCCTCTCGTTCTCCGAGATCCGGAGGGCGATGCGCGTCGTGCTCAAGCACATGTTCGTCAAGCCCGTCACCTTCCAGTACCCGCGGGAGAAGCGCACGATCCCGGATACACATCGCGGCGCGCTGGGGCTTCTCCGCTACGACGACGGCGCGGAGCGCTGCGTGGGCTGCGACCTCTGCGAGGTGGCGTGCCCGTCCCGCTGCATCAAGGTGGTGAGCGCCGAGAACCCGGCCCAGCCGCTGTCCCGGTATGCGACCGAGTTCTACATCGACATCACCAAGTGCGTCTTTTGCGGCTATTGCGTCGAGGCCTGCCCGGTCAACGCGCTGGCGATGACCAAGATGTACGAGTACTCCACCGCCGACAAGCGCCAGCTCATCTTCGACAAGAAGCGGCTCTACGAGATCGGCGAGAAGCACATCGAGGACGCGAAGCGCTACCTCTACGCCCACAACCAAGAGAAGAACGACACGGAGAGCCTTCAGTACCGCTATAAGTTTCCGCATCAAGTCGCAGGTCTCACGCCCCCGCAAGACTCCTAAGCATGACACCGATCATCTTCGCCTACTTTGCCCTGGTCAGCATCGTGGCGGGGGTGCTGACGGTGGCGCTCCGGAACCCTGTGCACTGCGGCATCGCCCTGCTCGCGCTCCTCGGGCATATGGCGGGGCTCTTCGTGCTGCTGCACGCCGAGTTCCTGGCGGTCGTGCAGATCATCATCTACGCCGGCGCCATCCTGATCCTGTATCTGTTCGTCCTCATGCTGCTCAACCTCAAGACCGAGGAGCGGTACTTCCATCACCGGCACGCCTGGTACATCGTGGGGGTCGGCGCGTTGACCGTCGAGCTCCTGATGGTGCTGCTGGCCTCCCGCTACAGCGGGATGAAGGGCCCGACGACGACCAAGGCCGTCGAGCAGGTGGGTAACAGCACGGCGATCGGAATTTTAATGTTCAGCGACTACCTCTTGCCGTTCGAGATCGTAGGCGTGTTCCTGTTGGGTGCTATCGTCGGGGCCATCGTCCTGGCGAAGACTCCGG
>DASQRT010000317.1:0-7893 GCA_035642795.1 Nitrospirales bacterium | reverse complement strand
CGAAGATGCAAGGCGCCTTCCTTTTAAATACAAGCCTTAAAGGGGCAAGTCTCCGAAACGCAAACCTTCAGGGGGCTTTTCTCGGTGGAGCTCGCTTTGATGACGCAGACCTTCTGGGCGCCGACCTCACGAATGCGAACGAACTGACCTGGGAACAGCTCAAGATGGCCAGAAAAGACAACAAGACCCGCCTGCCTGCCTACCTCGCGCTCACCGCACGCTGAATCCTTGACCCTTCCTTCAGGCTTCTCTACCATACCTTGGGACCAACCATCCATGCGCTACTCCAACGTCTGCATCGAATCCATTGGGTACGAGTTGCCCAAGCAGGTGGTCACCTCGGCCGAGATCGAGGCACGCCTCTCGCCACTGTACGACCGGCTGCAGTTACCCTACGGGCGGCTGGAGATGATGAGCGGCATCCGGGAGCGGAGGTTCTGGGACGATGGCGTGAACCCCAGCGATGCCGCCGCCATGGCGGGGCGCAAGGCGCTTGAGCAGGCTGGACTCTCCGGTCAGGACATTGAATGCATCCTCAATTGTTCCGTTTCGCGGGACTTCCTCGAGCCCGCGACCGCCTCGGTCGTCCACGAGCGCCTGAAGATTTCGCCCAAGGCCGCCCTCTTCGACATCTCGAACGCCTGCCTCGGCATGCTCAACGGCATGGTGGTGCTGGCTAACATGATCGAACTAGGGCAGATCACGCGCGGGCTCCTCGTCGCCGGGGAGAACGGCAAGCCGCTGGTCGAGACGACCATCCGGCAGTTGCTCGCGGACCTCACCATGACCCGGAAGAAATTCAAAGACGCCTTCGCATCCCTGACCATCGGCTCAGGCGCGGCCGCCATCGTCATGACGCACGCCTCCATGTCCAAGAGCGGCCATCAGCTCGCCGGAGGCATCGTGCGGACCGATTCGGAGCAGAACTACCTGTGCCGCGGCAGCGCGGATACGGGCCTGGACTCCAGCAGCCAGCCGGAAATGTCTACCCAGTCGGAAGAGCTCCTGCACCGGGGGTGCGCGCTGGCCGGCCGGACGTGGGCGGATTTTAAGCAGGAGCTGGGCTGGACCGACGCCGACGTGACCAAGACCTTCTGCCATCAGGTGGGCGTCGCGCACCGCCGCCTGCTCTTTGAGACCCTGAAGCTCGACCCCGCGATCGACTACCCGACCGTCGAGTTCCTGGGCAACATGGGCTCCGCGTCCTTGCCGATCACGATGGCGCTCAGCCTCGAAGCGGGGAATGTCATGCGCGCGGAGAAGCTGGCTTTGCTGGGCATCGGCAGCGGCCTGAACTGCATGATGCTGGGCGTCGTCTGGTAAGGCGCGTGGTGGCCTTCCGGGATCTCTACCCGTTTCGCTCCCATTACCTGATGCTCTCAGACTGGAAGTACCACTATGTCGATGAAGGGTCCGGCGATCCGCTCGTCATGCTCCACGGCAACCCGACCTGGTCCTTCTACTACCGCGCCCTGATCGCCGCGTTCAGCCACACGCACAGGGTCGTCGCGCCCGACCACATGGGCTGCGGGCTGTCCGACAAGCCCCACGCGTACTCGTACACTCTCGAGCAACATATCAATAATCTGGAAGTCCTGCTGGACACGCTCAAGCTGGAGCGTCTCACACTGTTCCTGCATGATTGGGGAGGGCCCATCGGCATGGGCTACGCCCTGCGCCACCCGGAGCGGGTCAAGCGGTTCGTGGTCTTCAACACCGCGGCGTTTCCCGCGTCCCGGATTCCGTTCCGGATCAACGTCTGCAAGCTGCCCGGCTTCGGCGCGCTGGCGGTCCGCGGGCTGAACGCCTTCGTCGGATTGGCCCCGACGATGGCCTGCGCCAAACGCGAGCGCATGACCACGGCCGTGAAGGCTGGCTATCTCGCCCCCTACGACAGCTACGCGAATCGGGTTGCAATCCTGCGCTTCGTGCAGGACATCCCCGGGCGCCCGTCGCATCCGACCTACCGGTTGGTGGAGGAGATCGGACGAGGGCTGGCACTCTTCAAGGACCATCCGATGCTGATCATCTGGGGCGCGCAGGACTGGTGCTTCACCACCGACTTCCTGAAAGAGTGGCAGACGCGGTTCCCGAAGGCGGAGGTGCGTCTGGTGCCGGATGCCGGCCACTACGTGGTGGAGGACGCGCACGAACGCATCATCCCCTGGGTGCGCGAGTTCCTGGCCAAGTATCCGCTTGCATGACGGTCATGGCCTCACGCCCTGCCACAGCCATGGAGCCCACGCTCCTCAACATCGCCACCCACCTCCCGCTCATGGCGGATCGGCGCCCCAACCAGCCGGCGGTCATCCATCCCCAAGTCGGTGCCCGCCTGACATTCCGGCAACTCAATGAGGAATGCGATCGTTACGCCTGGGGGCTGAGCCGCCTGGGCGTCGGACGCGGTACCCGCACGTTGTCAATGGTGAAACCGGGTGGGGACTTCTTCAGCCTGACCTTCGCCCTCTTCAAGCTGGGCGCGGTTCCGGTGCTGATCGATCCCGGCATGGGCAAGGCGAACCTTCTGAGCTGCATCGCGGAGGCCGAACCCGAAGCCTTCATCGCTACCCCTGTCGCGCACGCGGCCCGTGTCTTCTCCCCGCGCGCGTTCCGCAGCGTGAAGATGGCGGTCACGGTCGGGCGGCGGTGGTTCTGGAGTGGCCCCACGCTGGCCAGGATCCGTGAAGCCATGTGGCGCGAGTTTCCTTGTGCACCTACAAGGGCGAATGACACAGCCGCAATCCTGTTCACCTCTGGCAGCACAGGCGCCCCCAAAGGGGTCGTGTACGAGCACGGGATGTTCGCCGCGCAGGTACGCGCACTGCACGACTTCTACGGCATCGAAGAAGGCGCGGTGGATCTGGCTGCCTTTCCGCTCTTCGCCCTCTTCAGCATAGCCATGGGCGTGACCGTCGTCATTCCTGACCTGGACCCGACCCGGCCGGCTCAGGTGGATCCGGCCACGTTCATCGCCGCCATCCAGCAGTACAGTGTCACGCAGTCGTTCGGCTCTCCCGCCATCTGGGACCGCGTGGGCCGGTACTGCGTGGAACGGAAACTACCGCTGCCCTCCCTCCGGCGCGTGCTCATGGCCGGGGCGCCCGTCGCGCCTCCAGTACTGGAGCGGGTCCACCGCCTCTTGTCCGACTCCGCCGACGCCCACACGCCCTACGGCGCGACAGAAGCCCTGCCCATCTCCTCCATCACCGCACGTGAAGTCCTGCGCGAGACCGCCGCGCTCACCCGCGCCGGTAAAGGCACTTGTGTCGGCAGGCCGTTTCCGGGGATCACCCTGCGGGTCATCCGCATCACCGACAAGGTGATTCTAACCTGGGATGACCGGCTGGTCCTCCCCGTCGGCCAGATCGGCGAGCTGATCGTCAAAGGCCCCGTCGTCACCCGCGAATATTTTCTGCGCGAAGGGGATACCGCGCTCGCCAAAATCAAGGACGGCGACGCCTGGTGGCATCGCATGGGCGATGTCGGCTACTTGGACGAACAGGATCGGATCTGGTTCTGCGGGCGCAAGGCGGATCGCGTGCAGACCGCCTCTGGCACGCTGTTCACCGACCCCTGTGAGGCGATCTTCAACCAGCACCCGGACGTGTTTCGCTCGGCTCTCGTGGGGATCGGGCCTGTCGGGCACCAACGTCCGGTGATCGTCATCGAGCCGCATCCAGGCAAGTTTCCCGCGACGGCTGACGAGGTCACCCGATTCAGGGACGAACTGCTACAGTTGGGAGCGGCCTATCCGGTCACCGCCGGCATCAGCGCAGTCCTGTTCCACCGGGCCTTTCCGGTGGACGTGCGCCACAACGTGAAGGTCGCCAGGGACAAGCTGGCCCTGTGGGCCGCGGAACAGGTGCGATGAAGGCGCTGGTCACCGGCGGCGGGGGCTTTCTCGGCCGGCACATCGTGATGAAGCTGCTGGCGCGCGGCGATAGAGTGCGCATCCTGGGACGCCGGTCCTATCCCGATCTGGAAGCAAGAGGCGTCGAAATGGTCCGCGCCGACCTTCAGGATGCAGCGGCCGTCCAGTCCGCGTGTCTCGGCATGGACGCCGTCTTCCACGTCGCAGCGCTGGCGGGCTACTGGGGCTCGTGGGACTCCTACTACGGCCCCAACGTCGTCGGCACAGAGAACGTGCTGAGCGGCTGCCAGAAGGCCGGCGTGCGGAAGCTGATCTACACCAGCACACCGAGCGTCGTGTCGGCCCGCGGCAATCTGGAACACGTGGATGAGCGCGTGCCTTACCAGGAAAAGCTCGAGTGTCCCTACCCGGCCACCAAGGCCCTGGCCGAGCAGCTCGTCCTCAAGGCAAACGGCATGGACGGCCTCCTGACGGTCTCCGTGCGACCCCATTTGATCTTCGGGCCGGGCGACCCGCACCTGTTACCACGAATCATCGAGCGGGGGCGGAAGGGCCAGTTGATCCAGGTGGGGGATGGCGCCAACAAAGTGGACGTCGTCTATGTGGAGAACGCGGCCGACGCTCACCTCCTGGCCGCCGACCGGCTGGGCCAAGCCCCGATCGACGGCCAGGCGTACTTCATCTCCCAGGGGGCGCCTGTGGTGCTTTGGGCCTGGATCAACACGATCCTCGAACGGCTGGGCCTCCCGAGGGTCCGACGGAAAATGTCCTACCGAACGGCGAGGACTGTTGGAGCCGTCCTGGAAATAGCCTATACTGTGTTCCCGCTACGGGGGGAGCCTCGGATGACCCGGTTTTTGGCCGACCAGTTGGCCACGTCGCATCATTTCGATATTTCCAAGGCCCGGCGGGAACTCGGATACGAACCGCGGATCAGCACCGAGGAAGGGCTGGAGATCACCTTAAAGAGTTTGCAGGCTGCATGAGCTGGCCCCGATGAACAACCACCGCCGCATCGTCATCACCGGCATCGGACTCACGTCGCCCAACGGCAATACCCTCGCCGAGTACAGGGCGAATCTCCTCAAGGGGGTCTCCGGCGTCGTCTGGTTCGAGACCCGCTACATGGGTAAAGTGCTCGCAGGCGTCTGCACCTACGACCCCCTCAAGTACCAGATGAAGAAGGAGGTGCGACGCGGCACCAGGGCCGGCTCCATCTCGATCTATTGTTGCCAGGAAGCGGTGGCCTACGCGAAGCTCGACTTCCACGCCCTCGACAAGAACCGCGTTGGGGTCTATCTGGGCGTCACCGAGCACGGCAACGTAGAGACCGAGAACGAAATCTACAATCTCAGCCAATTCAACTACGACACCAAGTTCTGGTCCCACCATCACAATCCCCGCACGGTCGCCAATTCTCCGGCGGGCGAGGTCACGCTGAACATGGGGATCACTGGGCCCCACTACACGATCGGCGCCGCCTGCGCCGCGGGGAACGCCGGCGTGATCCAGGGCGTTCAGATGCTGCTGCTGGACGAGGTGGACGTGGCCCTGGCCGGCGGGGTCTCAGAGAGCATCCGTACGTTCGGCATCTTCGCCAGTTTCGCGAGCCAGGGTGCACTGGCGAGCCACCACGACCCGACCAAGGCCTCGCGGCCCTTCGACCGCGACCGGAACGGCATCGTGTGCTCGGAAGGCGGCTGCGTCTTCGTGCTCGAACGCCTGGACCACGCCGAAGCCCGCGGGGCCCGGATCTACGGGGAGATCGTGGGCTACCACATGAACTCCGACGCCTCGGACTTCGTGCTCCCCAACGCCCAGCGCCATGTCGAATGCATGCAGGCGGCGCTCAAGCGGGCGGGCATTGCCCCGCAGGACATCGACATCGTCAGCACGCATGCGACGGCGACTCCCCTCGGAGACATCCAGGAGTGCCAGGCGCTGCGCACTGTGTTTGCTGACTGCCCCAAAACGCACTTCAACAACACGAAGAGCTTCATCGGCCACGCTATGGGGGCCGCCGGCGCGCTCGAATTGGCTGGAAATCTGCCGGCTTTCGACGACGGTATCGTCCACCCGACCATCAACGTGGATCACCTGGACCCCCAGTGCGAAATCCCGAATCTGGTGCTGAACACCCCGAAAAAACTGCCCAGGGTGGACTATCTCCTGAACAATTCGTCCGGCATGCTGGGCATCAACTCGGTAGTTATTGTAAAAAGGGTGTGATTCGTGTATTTTCTCTCGCCAACTGCGACTGTCCGACCTCGGGGAAGTCTCGATATGACGAACGACCAGATCAAGCAAGCCATCCTCCAGATCATCAGCGTGATCGCGCCCGATGAGGACCTCACCCACGTGAAGAGCGACGTGCCTCTCCGAGACCAGCTCGAACTGGACTCGATGGACTTCCTGGACATCGTGATGGAGCTACGCAAGCGGTACAGCGTCGAAGTGCCGGAAGCCGACTACGGGCATTTGGCCAGCCTGGACAGCTGCATGGCCTACCTCGCGCCCAAGCTCAAAGACAAGTAACCGGGCCTTTGACAGCCCCCCAGCCGGACTGATACCGTTCCCCTCGGACGACCGTGACCGAGAGGGTCGCCATGCCTCCAACTCACTACGACGTCATCATCATCGGCGCGGGCATGTCGGGCCTGGCAGCCGCGATCCGCCTGGCCTACTTCGATAAGAACGTGCTGGTGTTGGAGCGCCACTACGCGGCCGGCGGCCTAAACTCTTACTACGCGCTGGGCGGCTATCAGTTCGACGTCGGCCTGCACGCCATGACCAACTACGTGCCGCCGGGGACCCGCGGCGCCCCCCTTACGAAGATCTGCCGGCAATTGCGGCTCAAGCCCGAGGACTTTTCCTTAGTGCCCCAGCACCAATCCGAGATCCGGTTTCCTGGCATCGCGCTCCGCTTCAACAACAACTTCGAGTTCTTCGTCCAGGAGGTCATCGCGCACTTCCCTGCCCAAAAGGACAATTTCCTCCGCCTCGTGCGCTGCATCCAGGAGTACGACGAGCTCGACCTCGAGGCGAAACCCCTGTCCGGCCGGCAGGTCGTCTCCAGCTTCCTGACTGATCCCTTACTGATCGACATGCTCTTCTGCCCGCTTATGATCTACGGCAACGCGGCAGAGCGCGACATGGAATTCGGCCAGTTCGTCGTGATGTTCAAGAGCATCTTCTGCGAGGGCCTGGCACGGCCCCGCGAAGGGGTTCGGCGCATTGTTAACGTCTTGCGCCGGAAGGTACGGGAGGTCGGCGGCATCGTCCGGATGAGGTGCGGAGTGAAGTCCCTGCACGGCAAGGACGGGCGCGTCCGCTCCGTGGAGCTGGACAACGGCGAGACGCTCACGGCCGACACCATCCTCTCCTCAGCCGGCTACGTCGAGACCCTGCGGCTCTGCGCCGATTGCGACCCGGAGCAGCTCGCCCCGCTCGCAGGACGACTCTCGTTTGTGGAGATCATCTCCATCCTGGACTTGCCCCTGAGAACGCTCGGCTACGACACCACGATCGTGTTCTATAACACCGAGAAGGACTTCCACTACGAGGTGCCCAAGGACCTCGTGGACCCACGGAGCGGCGTGATCTGCTGTCCCGACAACTTTCTCTACAACACACCTCTTCCCAAGAGCATGATCCGCATGACCTGCCTGGCCAACTTCGACGGCTGGAGCACACTCCCGGAGGCGGATTACATGGCGGCCAAGGCGGAATGGCTTCCGAGGATCCACAGGGAAGTGCTACAATTCGTCCCCGATTTCCGGGACCACATCGTGTTCACGGACTTCTTCACGCCTCGGACCATCAAGTACTGGACCGGCCACCTGAACGGGGCGGTGTACGGCATGCCGGACAAACGCAAGACGGGACGGACGCACCTGGAGAACCTGTTCATCTGCGGCAACGACCAGGGCTTCCTGGGGATCGTGGGCGCGATGCTGAGCGGCATCTCGATGGCCAACCTGCACGTCCTGAAAAAATAATGGCGCAAGACTGGCTCCGAGACG
>DASQRT010000316.1:0-2565 GCA_035642795.1 Nitrospirales bacterium | reverse complement strand
GAATCGCGATTTCCCTTGATGAGTTATATGACGGGCGAACCCCTCTTGCAGTTTGCCCAATTTGTGGACTTCGGGCGGTCATGGAATGCGAAGGGCGGAACTCCAGATCCGCAAACATTGGCGAGTGTCGGGCTGGGAGTACGCTGGAGCATCCTTCCAAAGGATCGCGCGCGATTCGAATTGTATTGGGGCCTGCCGTTGAACCATGTGCCCCACCCGCCCGGCAACTTACAGGACCATGGCATTCATCTGCAGTTTGTCGTCCAGGCATTGTGAGGACAGTGTGACGCGTTCCTGCAAACAAAACATATCCGTCAAGAGTCGCCCACGCTGGATCAGCTGGCTCAGTGCAGTGGCGCTGCTCTTGGTCACGATCGCTCCCCCACCTTCGTCTGGAGCGGCTCCATCCCCGGATGAGCTGATAAAGGAGGGTGCGCAAGCATTCCAGCACGGGGCTGTGGAACAGGCCCTCGCCTCGTGGAAGGAGGCGACCCGACTCTATGAGCAGACCGGCCGGACCCTCGATCAGAGTCGTGCATTGGTCCTTGTCGCCCAAGCCTCCACCGCCCTTGGCCAAACGAAGCACGCCTTGCAGTCGCTCGACCTTGCGCTCGGGCTGGCGCAGAAAACCGGCGATCCGGTCTGGCTCGCGACGGTGATGGGGGCCATCGGCGAAACGTATCTGGCGACCAGACAGCTCGACGCAGCTGAACTGCACCTCACTCAGGCAGTGGAACAGGCCCGGAAGGAGCATGCCGCGATACTCCTGGCTTCTCTGTTGAATACGACCGGCATCCTCCGTGT
Source organism: Nitrospirales bacterium (assembly GCA_035642795.1). GTDB lineage: Bacteria > Nitrospirota > Nitrospiria > Nitrospirales > NS-4 > NS-12. The sequence continues at coordinate 1,761 of DASQRT010000316.1, read as the reverse complement.
GTCGCAACGGCAAGATCAGGAGGCGCTGGCATTATTCACTGAGAGCACAGAAATCGCACAAAACACGAGCCAGCAGCCGGTACTGGTGAGCGCTCGGGTGAACGCTGCCCGCACGACCCTGCGACTCGGACAGGCACAAGTCAGTCGTATCTGGTTGGATCAAGCGTTCGACCTGGCGATCGGCCTCGAACCTTCTCGCGAGAAAGCCGGCGCGCTGATCAGCATTGGGCTGACATACCATGATCTACGGCCGGCGATCCCATCGATGAGTAATGCACTCCTCTTGCGCGCCGCAGGGGTGCTCCAAGAGGCCGCGACCGTGGCCGAACGCTTGAACGACCAACGCATGCTTTCCTATGCGCTTGGGCATCTGGGCCATCTCTATGAACTGGAGTCTCGGTCCGAGGAGTCGCTACAGCTGACACGCCGCGCGATTTTCGCAGCCCAGTCCGCCAGCGCACCCGAGTCGCTATATCGCTGGCATTGGCAACTGGGCCGCCTCCTCGCATCCACTGGCCGACTGGATGAGGGAATCGCCTCGTACCGGCAATCGGCCGTGACCCTCCAACCGATTCGCTCAGAGGTCACCCTCGCCACCTACGATCCGTCCGGTTCCGATCAGGAGTCCGTACGTCCCCTGTTCTTCGAGCTGTCCGATTTGCTCCTTCAACGCGCCGGGTTAACGGACGAGGCGCCGACCGTTCAAGAATATCTACGCCTTGCACGCGACGCGATCGAGAGCTACAAGGCCGCCGAGCTACGGGACTACTTCCGGGACGACTGTGTGGATACACTGCAGGCGCGTATCACGAAGCTGGACCAGCTGGCGGCTGGAACGGCCGTGGTGTATCCCATCATCTTCGCAGATCGATTGGAACTGCTGGTCAGCCTCCCCAATGGACTCAAACGGCTGTCGATCCCCGTCTCGTCGGCCACGCTCACACAGGAGGTGCGGGCCTTTCGCAAAACGGTCGAAAAACGAACGACGCGCGAGTATCTCCCTCACGCCCAACAACTGTATGCCTGGTTGATCCGCCCGCTCGAGCCGGATTTAGCCGATTCCCGGATCGATACACTCGTGTTTATCCCCGACGGTCCGCTTCGCACGGTGCCGATGGCTGCGCTCCATGACGGCGAACAGTTCCTCATCGAAAAATTTGCGGTGGCCACCACGCCAGGTCTCAATCTCACCGACCCGAAGCCGATCGACCGTGACAAGGTCCGGCTGTTGTCGAGCGGGCTCACGCGAGCCGTGCAAGGATTTCCGTCCCTCCCCTTCGTCGAAGAAGAAATCAATGCCATTCGCACGCTCTACCAGGGGGATCAACTCTTAAATGCCGAGTTTTCGACTCCGCGTCTTGAACAAGAATTACAAGGCCACCCCTATGGCATCCTGCACATTGCCACCCATGGCTGGTTTGCCTCGGACACCACACAGTCCTATCTGTTGACCTATAATGGGAAACTCACCATCAATGAGCTGGACCGTTTGATCGGACTGTTCCGCTATCGAAAAGATCCGCTGGAGCTCTTGACCCTCAGCGCCTGCCAGACCGGCACGGGCGACGACCGTTCCGCACTCGGCCTGGCTGGCGTGGCAATCAAAGCCGGAGCCCGAAGTGCGCTCGCGACACTCTGGTTCATCAACGATGAGGCCTCAGCGACGTTGGTCTCCGAATTCTACCGGCAGTTACGAAATCCCATGCAGTCGAAGGCACAGGCTTTGCAGCAAGCACAGCAGAAGCTTTTGGCAGATCGGGT
>DASQRT010000315.1:0-7066 GCA_035642795.1 Nitrospirales bacterium | reverse complement strand
AAAGTCGGCGAAGGGTCGCGGTTTACGGTCGTGCTGCCGGTCGTGTCATGAATACCGCTCGCGGGTCCTGCCCCCGCATAGCCCACTCAGCTGGGCGTTTCGCCGTCGCGGCCCCGCAGACCCGGCTGTACGCCCCGCGCTGCATCTGGGCGCCCATGCGGTGTCACCCGCTCACGCATTAGCCACTTTTAATCTGCCGTTAATCCTCCTCTCATCTTCGGCTGCTATGCTCCGAGGCAAAAGGGCCGCACAGGTCTTTACACCAAAGGAGGAAGATGCCATGAGTCAGATACTACATCGTCATCTGGATAAAATCGCGGCGGCGATCGTCCTCGGGGCTGCCCTGTTCCTAGGCGGGGAATATCTCACCTATTCACAAGCGGCAGGCCCCGCAACGCCGGCCGCGGCCAGTCCCGCGACTCCGTTCGCTACTGCAGCCGCTCCTGGTTTCGCCGAAGTCGCCAAAGCCGTCACGCCGGCTGTCGTCAACATCACGTCCAGGGTTGCACAAAGGCATGACCGGACGCTGCGTGACCCCATGGACGAGTTCTTTAGGTCACCCTTTGGACCTTTTGGTCAGTTCGGACCGCAGGGGCCGATGCCACCGCAGGAACCTCGCGGCGGGGGGATGGGGTCCGGCGTGATCGTGTCGCCGGATGGGCACATCATCACCAACAACCATGTCGTGGATGGTGCCAGTGAGCTCACGGTCACGCTCCCGGACAAGCGGGAATTCAAAGCCAAGATCGTTGGGACGGATTCCAAAACTGACCTTGCCGTCATCAAAATTGACGCCTCCAATCTGCCTTATGTCCGGTGGGGAGATTCCTCCAAGCTGCAGGTAGGCGAGTACGTCCTCGCGGTTGGGAACCCGTTCGGACTGAATTCCACGGTCACTTTGGGGATCGTGAGCGCGCTGGGTCGTGGACACATGGGGATCACGCAGTACGAGGACTTCATCCAGACCGATGCGGCGATCAATCCCGGCAACTCCGGTGGGGCGCTGATCAACACCGCCGGCGAGCTGGTCGGGATCAACACCGCCATCGTCTCGCAGACCGGCGGCTACCAGGGGGTCGGGTTTGCGGTGCCGGCCAGCATGGCCAAGCCGGTGTATGAAAGCCTGGTCAAGACCGGCAAGGTCGTCCGTGGCTATCTTGGCGTCGCCATCCAGGATCTGACGCAAGACCTCGCCAAGTCGTTCGGCCTCAAGCAGACCAAGGGCGTGTTGGTGAGCAGCGTTGCTGAGGACAGCCCGGCCGAGCGGGCGGGAATCAAGCAGGGTGACGTGATCGTGGCCTATCAGGGCAAGCCGATCGAGGACCCGGCGGTTCTACAGCGGGAGGTGACGCGCACGCCGGTGGGCACGAAGGCGATGCTGAAGGTCATCCGGGATGGCCGTGAACAGGAGGTCACCGTCACCATCGGAGAGCAGTCGGAGACGGTGAAGGTGGCCAGCGCCGATTCCTCCATGCAGAATGCCTTGGCCGGGGTGGAGGTACAGAGCCTCGATCTGCAAACGGCGCGCGAACTGGGGCTGCACGGCAAGGTACAGGGTGTCGTGGTGGTCAACGTGGAACCGGACAGCCTGGCGGACCGCGCGGGCTTGGCGCAGGGCGACGTCATCAAGGAGATCAACCGGCAGCCGATCAAGTCCGTGCGGGACTTTGAGCGGGTCGTCTCGAGTCTCAAGAAGGACGAGTCCGTCCTCTTGCTGATCAGCCGGCGCGGCACGGCGCTGTTCATCACGGTGAAAGCGTAAGAGGAACTGGAAGAGCGGGTCCTGCCCCCGCATAGCCCAGCGCAGCTGGGCGTTTCGCCGTCGAGGCTCCGCAGACCCGGCTGTACGCCCCGCGCTGGACACCCGTTGCAATCTCGGAGCAACGGGTACCCGGGCGCCCATGCGGTGTCACCCACTCGATTGCAACGGGTCGAAACGCCGTCGCAGCCCCGAGGACTTGGGTGTGCCGCCTTCCGCTCCGCCAGGGTCGCGCTCGGCGCCACCCGCTTTTCCGATTTTGGATCGTATTTGTCAGCCGACGATGCGTCCGACGAGGTCGTAGGCGGCGGCGTCGGTGATCTCGACCTTGACAAAATCCCCCGCGTATGCCGTACCGTCGTTCACATAGACGACTCCGTCGATCTCGGGAGCTTGGCCCTCGTGGCGGGACTCCAGGAGCAGGTCCGTTTCCTCGGATACGCCCTCCACCATCACCTCGAGGGTGTGCCCGAACAGCTGACGGCTTTTTTTCAGCGCGAGCCTTTCCTGAATCGCGAGCAACTCGGCGCGGCGCTCTTCCATCACCCGGCGCTCGATTTTCTTGTCCAGGACGGCGGCCCGCGTGCCCTCTTCGTCCGAGTACAGGAAGACACCGACCCGGTCGAATTCCATCTCGGTCAGGTAGCGCTTGAGCTCGGCGAACGCGGCCTTGGTCTCGCCCGGGAAGCCAACGATGAACGCCGTCCGCAAGGTGAGACGGGGAATGCGGGCGCGCAGCCTGTCTACCAGCCTCGTGATGTGAGCCTTGTCGCCCAGACGGTGCATGTGCTTCAGCAGGGCGTCGTTGATGTGTTGGAAGGGCATGTCGATGTACTTGGTGATTTTCTCCTCCCCCGCGTAGAGATCGATCAGTTCGTCCGTCACCTGTTGGGGATAGAGATAGAAAGGCCTGATCCAACGGAGACCCTTCACGTTAACCAACTCCCGCAACAGGGCGACCAAGCCGTGCCGCAGGCCGAGATCCACGCCGTAGTTGATGGTGTCCTGCGAGATGAGGTTGATCTCCTTGACGCCATCAGCCGCCAGGGTGATGGCTTCCGCGACAATGGACTCGATCGGTCGGCTCCGCTGCTTCCCTCGCATGAGCGGGATGGCGCAGAACGCGCAGTTCCGATTGCAGCCCTCCGCGATCTTGACGTACGCGGAGTGCGCCTTGCCGAGCCGCAGCCTTGGCGTCAACTCGTCGTACAGATAGGGCGGCGGGCTGGCCCACACGCGCTGGGTCTGGTGGCTAGAACGGAGGAAGGAACGACAGATCTCCGCGATGCGGCCGGTGTCCCCGGTGCCGACGACGCCGTCCAACTCCGGCAGCGCCTTAAGCAACTCGCCCTGGTAGCGCTGAGCGAGGCAGCCGGCGGCGATCAGGACCTTGCACGACCCCGCCTTCTTCAGCTTGCCGTGCTCGATGATGGCGTTGATGGACTCCTGTTTGGCTTCCTCAATGAAGCCGCACGTATTGATGATGACGACCTCGGCGCGCGCGGGATCGTCGGTCAAGTTGAAGCCATCCCGCGCCAGCGTGCCCAGCATGACTTCGCTGTCCACCTGGTTCTTGGAGCAGCCGAGGTTGACGAAGCCTATCGTGGTCGTTCGGGTTCGCGTGCGTGGCGTGATCAACGTGCGTGGAGCCATGAAGTGCAGTGTAGAGGAGCGAGAAATCCGTGTCAAATCAGATCGTCCACGCACTTTCCTCTTGACTCTGCGCACGCCGGTCTTATACGATGCGTTATGTCATCGCCATCATAATCATCATCGAAGCCTGTATTCCGCAGGCTTTCTTCAATCCCCACAGGTAGCGGTCTTTATCCCTTTCTGAAACCCGGTGAGGCCCGCCGGGGATGCAACAGCAACAAGGGGCGTGCGCCGACTGCTTGGCATGAACCAGGGACAAAGGGAAGGCATGAACATAACTGGATTCTTCACGAAGAGTCTCCTGCTGGCTGCGGTCTTGACCTTACCGGCCTGCATGACGATTCCGAAGGGACTGGGCGACTATGACGCCGGCTTTAAGGAACTCGGCGTGGCCTCCTGGTACGGAGGCAGCTTTCATGGCCGGCTGACCGCGAACGGTCAAGTCTACGACCAATTCAAGATGACTGCAGCCCATCGGCTGCTGCCGTTGGGATCCGTGGCGCGCGTCACCAACCCGGAGAACGGGCGGGAGGTAGAGGTGTTCATCAACGATCGTGGCCCGTTCATCAGGGGTCGCATCATTGACCTCTCGTACGCAGCCGCGGAACACCTCGGCGCGGTCTATCCCGGCACGCTGCCGGTGGTGGTCGAAGTGCTCCAGATGGGCAGGCGGAGCACGGCGACTGGTCACCTGCTCGGACAGAAGCCGGAGAAAGGCCCTGGCCTCGAGTTGATCGTAGCCGCGTTCTTGCGAAGCAGCGAACTTGCCGGTGAGACATCCTGGCTCCGCACAGTGGGCAGCCAGTCTGCGGTGGGCAGCCGGGGCCCCCTGGACGTTCTCCGAGACCCGCGGCGCCCCCGCCGTGTGTCCGACACCGCGATGAACCCCGAAGAGATGACCCCCGAAGACCATGCCGAATCCGTCCACGAGGAAATCATCGCGGGGGTCTTCGCCTAACTCTCCATTGACACTCCTTTAGACAACCCGATACACTCAGTCAGCTGATTCAACGTTAATCGAGAAACGTTAAACGGTTACGATCAGGCTCCAGTATCTTTCACGAGGAGTACTCATGGCCAAGCAGAAGAGTCCTATTGCGGAGGACATCGCGCGGCTTAAAAAGAAGATCACCGAACGGAAGGCCAAGACAGGCAAAGTGCTGGGAGATGCAGCCCTGCGGGCGTTGCGGAAGCGTCTGAAGCGGGAGCAGCGCAAGAGGCGAGCCCTGGCGCAGCGCTTGGCGCATGCGCAAGGCAAGAAGAAAGACGTCCAACCGGCTGCGGCCACAGGCTGAAGACGAGAGGGACCCCCATGGCTGAGGATGTGAAGAAGACGGAAGACGCTGGGCAGGCGAAGGCCAAGCCCGTCGAGACGACGTCGGCGATGCCCGACGGGTCGGACAAGTCCGAGTACATGCCGACGGGCCCGGAACAGCCCGTTGCCGAGGCCGAGGCTCCGGCCGCGCCTGCGGTCGAGGAGGTCAAGGCCCCCGAGGAAAAGGTCAAGGACGAGGTCGAGATCCAGATCGACCTCATGAAGGACAAGGATTGGTACCACCGGCGGGAAGCCGCGATCACCTTGGGCGAGATGGGCGACGAGCGGGCGATCCCCCATCTCATCGTCGCGCTGCGCGATTCGGAGTGGAACGTCCGGGAGGCGGCGGAAGACGCGCTGGCCCAGATCGGCTCTCCGGCCGTCGAGCCGCTGATCAAGGCCCTACGGGAGTACCAGATCCGCAAATTCGTCATCAAGATCCTGGGCAAGATCAAGGACGAGCGGGTGCTGGACCCGCTATTTGCCCAGTTCAGGAATGAAGAGTTCAAGGACGCCGCCGCCCAGGCCTTGGTCGAGGTGGGACAGCCGGCCGTTGAGCGACTCACCGCGGTGCTCAATGACAAGGACAAGAATGTCCGCAAGCACGCCATCATCGCGCTCGGCGACATTGGAGTCACGGAGTGCGTGGATCTGCTGATCGAGGCCACCAAGGACGAAGAGTGGGAGGTGCGCTTGGCGGCGATCGCGGCGCTCGACAAGATCGGCGACGCTCGGGGCAAGCCCGCCATCAAGGCACTCATGAAGGATCCGGACTTCGTCGTCCAGATGCGTGCGGAGCGGATCATCTTGGAGTGGAAGAAGAAGGCGCAGGCCGCGAAAGAGGTCAAGGACGAAGAGGAGACCGAAGAGCGCGCGGGAAAAGCTTAACGCGGCGCGAGCAACTGGTCCACCTCCTTCACGATCTCGTCCACTTTTGCCTGCAGGCCTGGCTTCAGCGCCTGCGCGGCGTCCTTTACAGCCTCCACCTTGTCCATCACCTCCTCCAGTTTTTCCTTGTGCTCCTCGCCGGCCGCCTCCACTGCCTTCTTGAGGGCTTGCCTGGCTTCCCCTAAACCGGTCGCGGCCTTGCCGTAGTTCTTGTCGAGCAACTCAGACTTCGCCTGCACCAGCCGTTCCTTGGCGTTCACGAGGCTCGTGCGCAGGCTCAGATTGCGCTCCAGCGTGCTGGTGCTGGCAAGGACTTGGGTGCCGAGCTTCTTGGCCTTATGCAGGAAGGTTTCGGGCCCCTGTCGGCCGATGTAGACGCCGAAGACGAACGTGAGCCCCACAATGGTGAGCGTCCCCAGGAATCTCAGCATTTAGTTTTCCCCCTTCCGTTTCCTATCCGAGGCAACGGCGCCGAACTGACCGGCGGCGAATGCGCGGACGGTCAGGTCCTTATCCAGCAGGGCACGCCTCAGATACGGAATGGCCGTCTTGCCTCCGACCCGTCCCAGGGCCTGGACCGCCGCTACGCGAACCCGTGGGGCGGGGTCGTCGAATGCCTCCAGCGCGAAGGCCATCGCCCGCTCCGGGGCGCTCCGGGCCATCGCGCCCACCGCCGCGCTCCGCACGCCGAAATCAGGGTCCTTGAGCAACTCCCGCATGACCAGCGCCGCCTCGCCTTCGCCGAGCTTCACCAGCGCTTCCGCCGCTGCCAGCCTGACGAGCGAGTCGGGGTCCTTCACGGCGCCCCACAGCGCGCCGATCGCCGCCTTGGTGTTGAGCCGGCCGAGGCTGACCGCAGCAAAGTTGCGGACGTACGGGTCCCGGTCGCTCAGCGCGTCCACCAGCGCCGTGATGGCGGACGTCGCGCCAAAATCTCCCAAGGCTCCTGCGGCGAACGACCGGACCGATGCATCGGGGTCGCTCAGGCCCAGCGTCAGCACCGAGAGGGCCGTGGGGTCTCTCAGTTTCAGCCGGCCAAGGATGCCCATGGCCGCGCCCCGGACGGCGGGGCTGAAGTCGCGGGCGGCTGTCAGGAACGGCTGCACCAACTCGGGTTGGTTGAGACGGACGAGGGCCTCGCGCGCTATCAACTGGACGATGGGGTCCTGGTCTTTCAAGCCGTGCCGCACCAGCCCGACGACCGATGGGTCCTTGGAAAGGCCAAGCGTGGAGAGCGTCGCGATGCGGACAGTGACGTCCCGGTCGGTCACGGCGTCGCGGACGGCGGGCAGCTTGGCCGTCAGTCCAAGGCGACCGGCAGTCTGGATGGCGAAGGTACGCACCCGCGGCGAGGAGTCGTGCAGGGCCAGATTCAGGGCGGCCAGCGTGTCGACCGGCCCGAGCTCAGCCAGGGCAGTCACCGCCGCGCTGCGCACGATTTCCTGGTCCTG
>DASQRT010000314.1:0-4528 GCA_035642795.1 Nitrospirales bacterium | reverse complement strand
CGCCTGCCGGACCAGAATGGTGAAGGCCTCCGGGCCGCGAGAGCGGACAAACGTGTCCGGGTCTTCGCCCTCCGGCAGGCTCCCCACCTGGACGGCGAGGCCCGATCCGAGAAACAGATCCAGTGTCCGCAGCGCCGCACGCACGCCTGCCGCATCGGGATCGAACAGCAGCACGACGCGGCGGGTGAAGCGCCGGATAAGATCGACATGCTCGGACGTCAGCGCGGTGCCCAGGGTGGCGACCACGTTGGTCACGCCAGCCTGATGTAGCGCGATCGCATCGAAGTACCCTTCGACGACCACGACATGGTCCTCTCGGGTGATGCCCTCGCGCGCAACCTCCAGGCCGTACAAGGTGCGGCCCTTCCGGAACAGCGGAGTCTCCGGCGAGTTCAGGTACTTGGGCACCCCGTCATCAATCACACGCCCCCCAAAGCCGATGATGCGCTTTTGGAGGTCGCGAATTGGCAGGATGACCCGCCCGCGGAAGCGGTCGTAGTAGCCGGATGCGTCGCCGGGCTTTTTGCCGCCTTGATCCCGCGCGACGATCAGGCCGGCCGCGACAAGATCCTCGACGGACTGCTTGCCACCCTTGGTCAGCGCCTTCAGCACTCCATCCCAGGCTGGGGGCGCATAGCCGATGCCGAATCGCTCGATCGTCTCCGCGGTGATCCCCCGCTCCTTCAGGTAGACGCGCGCCGGTTCGGCGGTTGGGTCTTTCAGCAAGGTCTTGCGGAAGAACTCAGCCGCCGCCTTGTTCAGCTCAACGAGCCGTTCCACTTGTTCCGACCGCTGCTTGGCCGCTGGCGAGGCCGGTTTCTCCTCGACGCGGATGCCATACTTCTCGCCGAGATTCCGCACCACCGTCGGGAAGCTCGCGCCCTCAATCTTCATCAAGAACGTGAAGACGTTGCCCCCCTCTCCACAGCCGAAACAGTGGAACATCTGGCGCGAAGGGCTGACGATGAAGGAAGGAGTCTTCTCCGAGTGGAAGGGACAGAGGCCTTTAAAGTTCTGTCCCGCCTTGCTGAGCGAGAGATGGGCGCTGACTACTTCGACGATATCGGCCCGGTCGCGAATCCGGTTGATGATCTCTTCCGGGATTAACCCTCGATCCACCCTGCCCCCCGATCCAACCGAGCCTTCGCTCGAACCCTCTAAAGTAACAGATAGATCAATGGGTTGTCAAAGAATCTCGAAATTAACCCGGCGGCCACGTCATCTGGCGACCGCCCAGCACGTGCACATGCAGATGGAAGACCGTCTGGCCGCCCTCCCTGCCTGTGTTAGCCACCACCCGATAGCCCGAGTCGGCGATCCCCTTTTTCTTGGCCACGAGGGCCGCCGTCTCCAGGAGACGCCCCAGCAGGGCTCGATCCCCCGCGTCGTTCAAGCCGCCGATATGCCGCTTGGGAATCACCAGCACGTGGACCGGCGCCTGCGTGTTGATGTCCTCGAACGCGAACATCTCGTCGTCCTGCAGGACGACCTTGGACGGAATCTGCCCGGAGCCGATCTTGCAAAAGAGACAATCCGCCACGAGTCACTTCCCTCGCGACTGTTTTTCCTCGAGCCCGCCCTTGCCGAACCGCCGGGCCAGCTCCTGGTAGATCTCGGCCGGCGGAATCTCGTGATAGCCGAGCGCGACCAACAGGTGGAACAGGAGGTCCGCCGCCTCGTGCACGATCTCCTCGCGCTTCTGCCCTTTGGAGGCGAGGATCACTTCCCCGGCCTCCTCGGTCACTTTCTTCAGGATCTTGTCCTGGCCGGCCTTGAGCAGCGAGGCCACGTAGGACTCAGGGGTCGGAGAGCGCTTGCGCTCGAGGATAGTTTCGTAGACCCGGTCCAGCACGCCCCCATGCGACTCGGTGGTCTTGGCGCCGCCCTCGCACGAGGCCACCAAATCCGAGAGGCGGCTGAAGAAGCACGCCCGCTCGCCGGTGTGGCAGGCCGGCCCGTCCGGCGTGACCGTGATCAGCAGGGTGTCCTGATCGCAGTCCACGAAGATCTCCCGGACCCGCTGGCGGTGGCCTGACGTCGCGCCCTTCTCCCACAGGGCCTGCCGCGAGCGGCTCCAGAAATGCGCGATCCCGGTCTCCAGGGTCTTCTCCAGGGACTCGCGGTTCATGTAGGCGACCATCAGCACCGTCCCGTCGCGCCAGTCCTGCAGGACGGCGGGGATCAGGCCCTTCTCGTCGAACTTCAGCGCCGAGATGGCCGCGTCATCCATTGGATTTTCCTCATGGGCTGATCATCCTCACCGGAATGCCGCGGGCCCTCAGGTAGTCCTTGGCCTCGCGGATCGTGTATTGTCGATAGTGGAAGATCGAGGCCGCCAGCACAGCGTCCGCCTTGCCCACGACAAACCCCTCAAAGAGGTGCTCCAGCGTGCCCGCGCCGCCGGACGCGATCACCGGAATCTCAACGGCCTCCGACACGGCGGCGGTTAGCGCTAGGTCGTACCCTGCCTTAGTCCCGTCCTGATCCATGCTGGTGAGCAGAATCTCGCCTGCGCCGAAAGAAGCCATCCGCCGCGCCCACTCGACGGCGTCCTGCCCCGTCGGCCGCCTTCCGCCGTGCGTGTACACTTCCCAGCCGCCGCCGGACCGCTTCGTGCCATTCCCCACACGCTTCGCATCAAACTCCGCACGCTTCGCGTCGATGGCCACGACGATGCACTGCGTGCCGAAGCGCTCCGCCGCCCGCCGGACGAACTCCGGGTTCGCGACGGCCGCTGTGTTGATGCTCACTTTGTCGGCGCCGGCCCGCAGCAGGTCGCGGATATCATCGAGCGTCTGGACGCCGCCGCCAACCGTCAGCGGCATGAAGACCTGTTCGGCCGTGCGGCACACCACGTCGAGGAAGATCTTGCGCTCCTCGTGCGAGGCCATAATGTCCAGGTAGCACAGCTCGTCGGCCCCCTCAGCATCGTAGGCGCGCGCCGCTTCGACCGGATCGCCGGCGTCCCGGAGGTTGACGAACCCCACCCCCTTGACGACGCGCCCTTCCTTGACGTCCAGGCAGGGAATGATGCGCTTGGCCAGCACGTCATGCCTCTTCTTTCAATTCACGGCGGCCATCGCCGACCGCAGATCGAGCACGCCTTCGTACAGGGCCTTCCCGACGATCGCGCCGATCACCTTCGGCCCCAGCGCGCGTAGTTGCCGGAGGTCCTCAGTCCGCGTGATGCCGCCGGAGGCGATCAGAGGCACCGGACAGGCCCCCGCCATGCGCCGCAGGCCTTCAAGATTGGGGCCCTCCAGCATCCCATCCCGCGCGATATCAGTATAGATCACGGCGTAAATGGCCAGCCCCATCAAGCGGCCGACAAAGTCGGCGGCGTCCTGATCAGCGACCTCGGTCCATCCCTTCACCGCAACCTTGCCCCCCTGGGCGTCGACGCCAACGAGTACGCGGCCCGGGAAGCGGCCGCAGGCCTCCTCGAGCACGGCCCGATCGCGGACGACGGCCGTTCCGAGGACGACACGCTCCACCCCGGAGGAGAGATAGGCTGCGACCGTCTCCATCGTGCGGATGCCCCCGCCGACCTGGACCGGGATGGACACGGTTTTGAGGATCGCCTCGATCGCCTTGCGGTTTCGCGGGGTCCCTTCGACGGCCCCGTTCAGGTCCACGACGTGCAGGAGCTGAGCGCCTTCGTCCTCCCAGCGGCGGGCCACTTCCGCCGGCTCCTTCGAATAGACCGTCTCCTCCTGCATCCGCCCTTGGCACAACCGGACGCAGCGCCCGTCCTTCAGATCGATGGCCGGAATTACGATCACGGCGCAGTCTCCGCGACGCTCGCTTTGGTCTTCATCGGCTTGCCCAGGGGAAAGCCCCGCAGCACGTGGTCGACGGCGGAATCCGCCAACTGCTCGACCGTGAGGTAGCGCACCCCCCGTTCGAGGAAACCGGAGATGTCTTCGATCATCGGACGCTGGCGTTCGTAGTAGTCGCCGGTCCACAGAACTTCGCCGTCCTTCACGCTGACGAGACGGACGGTGAATCCGACTTCGGCGGCGTCTTCAGGCCGATAGAGGCCGATTGCGCTACCCTTTCGTTCCTTATAGACCTCCACGGTCCCTTCCAGAATGGCCCCCACAGCGAACCGTTCCCCGACCTCGCGGAGTTGCGCGCGACTGACCGCCGCCGCCAGGAGGGCAGGCATGGCCTCCCGAACATAGCGGGGCGGCACGACTGCAATGCCCTCGCGGGCGTTCAGCTTCCGGTAGAATAGCTCGGCCAGCTTCTCGGCAGCGATGGGAGGCGGCGCCGGCTCGGCGTATCCACGTCCCTGACCTGGCGTCGTCGGCGTGACGGTGAAGGGGAGCACCGCGATCCGGACGACGCGGTATTGCTCGATCTTCGGCGAGGTGATTACCTCGTTGGTCGTGCCGCCGCATCCGGACATCACGCCCGCAACGATGACAGCCAGGGGCAGTCTCGACGATCTCATGAGAGGCCTCCGAAGTTCCTGATGATCCGCAGTCCAGTGCTTTGGCTCTTCTCCGGATGGAACTGGCAGGCG
>DASQRT010000313.1:0-3766 GCA_035642795.1 Nitrospirales bacterium | reverse complement strand
CTTGGGGGCGAGTCGATCTGTTAATTGACCCTGAGCGAGACCGGCCGGTAGGCGCACCAGCAGCATCATGGCGAACTCGTCTCGCAGGCGTGTCATGCAAGTGTCTTCGATGTTGCAGCCAAGGTGATACAACCCCTCGGCCAAGGACGCGACGATGCCGGGACGGTCCTGACCGAAGGCCGTAAGCATGGCGTAGCGGTTTTCCAAGGCGGGTCTCCGTTGTCGCATTCTACCAGAATTCCCTTGACTTTGGTTTGGACTCCGCTTTAGATTCAGCGCACAAAACGCATAGATTCGGGCATAGGGAAAAGGGTGCAAATCCCTTGCGGTCCCGCCGCTGTGAGTGGGGACGAACCTCACGAGTAGCCACTGGTTGCAGACGTATAACGTCAGCACCGGGAAGGCGTGAGTAGTAGGACGAACCACGAGCCAGAAGACCTGCCCGAGTCCGTGGCCAACCTCTCCTCGTGGGCCTGGGAGGGGTGAGGGTGCCCGTTAAGCGGGTACGATAGTTCGGGTGCAATCCTCAAGGTCCAGCCGATGGCCTTGAGGTTTTTTTATTTGGAGGCGTGAAGTGAAGCGCAGACAGCCGGGCATCCTGACCGGGATGCCGTTCATGGCCAATCTCGCCGACCAGACCTTCGTGGACGACCTGGGCCGGCGGGTATACCTCTCGAAGCCGCCCCGCCGAGTGGTCTCACTGGCGCCCAGCGTGACCGAGATCCTCTTCGCCGTGGGGCTGGATGCCGAAGTGGTGGGCGTCACGACCTTCTGCGATTATCCCGCACAGGCGAAAACCAGGCCTAAGATCGGCGCCGCGATTCCCAATCTGGAAGCCATCCTGGGGCTCAAGCCGGATCTTGTGGTGGCAGGGGACAACGTTCGTCCGGACGTCCTGGCCAAGCTGGAGCAACTCAAGATCCCCGTGTTCGTGGTGTCCGCCAAGACCCTGGAGGACGTGCTGGGGCACATCAGCACCGTTGGACGGATGGTGGGGCACGAACCGGAGGCGCGGCGGGTCGTCCAATGCCTGCGGGACAGGCTGGCCGACATCCGTCGCCGGACGACCTCGGTCAGGCGGGTCCGCACATTCTATGTCGTGAACACCGATCCCCTCATCAGCGTAGCGCAGGGTAGCTTCATCCATCATATGATTGAAACCGCGGGCGGGGAGAACGTCGTGGGCCGGGCGCAGGCGCCCTATCCCAAAGTGTCGGTGGAGGAGGTCCTCCGGCAGGATCCGGAAGTCATCCTGTTCCCGGTTGGGGTCGCGGAGGGCATCCCGGAAGCAGAGCAGCAGTTCTGGCGCCGGTGGCCGAACCTCTCTGCCGTGGCTCACCACCGGCTTCATCAGATCAGGGGGGAACTGGTCAATCGTCCTGGTCCGCGGGTGATCGACGGGACGGAGTTGATGGCGCGCTACCTCCATCCTGACCTGTTCCCTGCGACCGGAGGCGCAAAAGCTCGATGACGACGCCGTCCCACGCCGACGCCCACGCAGGGACGCTCTCGCTGCCGGTGCTGACGGTCAGCCGCTGGAGCCGGGTGATCGCGTTGCTGGTGGCTGTCGCGCTGATTAGTGGCGTGGCCTGCCTCCAATTCGGATCCGAGCAGATCCCGTTGGCCGACGTGGCCCGCATTCTGCTCGGTGGAGGTGATGAGCCCTTGACGGGCGCCTCCGGCGTCAGCCGGAGCGTGATCGTGCTGGAAGTGCGATTGCCAAGAGTCTTGTTGGCTTTCCTGGTAGGGGCCAGCTTGGCGGCCGTCGGTGTGGCGCTCCAGGCCCTGCTGCGGAATCCCCTGGCGGATCCATACATCCTGGGCGTATCCAGCGGGGCCGCCCTGGGCGCCGTCCTGGCCCTGCAGATGGGAATCGGTTGGGCGTTTGCGGGTTTCTCGGCGCTCCATCTGTTCGCGTTCCTCGGCGCCGGGGCCACGCTCGTCACCATTTATCGGGTGGTCGTGACGGAGGGGCGGGTGCCCGTCCATACGCTCTTGCTGGCGGGCGTGATCATCAATGCGATCATCTCCGCGCTGATCTTGTTCATCACCAGCGTGTCCGACTCGACAAGCGCCTTCCGGATGTTCTTCTGGCTCATGGGGAACCTGACCACGTTGGGCTACGCAGGACTGGGGGCGTTGGCCGTGTTGGTGGCCGTGGGCGTCGGGTTACTGTCCGTGCAGGCGCGAGATCTCAATCTGCTGGCGCTGGGCGAGGAGACAGCGCGCGGGTTGGGATTGGCGGTCGAGCGTATGAAGCGCCTGATCTTTCTGACCACGGCCTTGGTGACGGGCGCCGTTGTGGCCGTCAGCGGCCTGATCGGCTTTGTGGGGATGGTCGTGCCCCACGCGATGCGCATGGTGCTGGGCGCCGATCACCGGCTCCTCTTGCCGGCGGCCGCCTTGTTCGGCGGCGTGTTTCTGATGGTGGCCGACACGGTCGCCCGCAGCCTGCTGGCTCCCACGGAATTGCCGGTGGGGGTGATCACGGCGTTGTGCGGAGGCCCGTTTTTCATCTACCTGCTGATCCGACATCGCGGCGCGCAGATGCTGTGAGGACTATGGGCCTGTGTTACCAACTGGTCGACGTCTCGTTCCGGTACGCCCGGGACTGGGTGCTTCACGATTTCTCGCTGGAGGTGGCCGAGGGGGAATTCCTCGGCCTCATCGGGCCGAACGGGGTGGGCAAGTCCTCGCTCTTGAAGTTGATGGCGGGACTTCTTCGCCCCAACCAGGGAGCCGTGTGGCTCCACGGGGAAAACTTGGCGAGCCTATTACCACGGCAGGTTGCCCGCCACGTGGCGGTGGTGCCGCAGGAGAGTCAAGTCTTGTTCCCGTTCACCGTGGCGGAACTGGTCCTCATGGGGCGGTTCACCCACCAGGAGGGGTGGGGTTGGGATTCTCCGGCCGATCTCCAGATCGCCCGTCATGCGATGCAGGCTATGGACATTCTGCCGGTGGCGACACGGACCTTCCGGGAGCTATCGGGCGGGGAGCGCCAGAGGGCCATCATTGCCAGGGCCCTGGCCCAGCAAGCCAGCATCTTGCTGTTGGACGAACCGACCGCCTTTCTCGACATCAACCACCAGATGGACATCTATGCTCTGCTCCGGGACCTCAACCGGAATCGGGGAGTGACGGTCGTCGTCGTGTCGCATGATTTGAATCTCGCCAGTCAGCACTGCGACCGGCTGGTGCTACTGCACGAAGGACGAGTCTATCGGGCCGGTGCACCCGAGGATGTGGTGACGGCTGAGCATATTCGCACGGTGTACGGCTGTGACGTCATCATTGACCGTCATCCGGAAGCGGGAACCCCACGGGTCACGCTTCCTCAGACCGCGGGGCAACGCGTATCGTTAAACGTTATCCGTTAATCGTGTAGAGGGAACCGTTTAACGAATAACGTATAACGAATAACGATTTCACTCGGCTGGGACGTATCCACCGGCCGAGTTGGAGCGCTCGACAGGATACAGGGACAACTGATCGTAAAGGAGGAAGGTTCAGCTACTAGGGCGACAAAGCCAGGGGAAGATGGTGCGAAGCCATCACGGTGCCGCCACTGTAAGCGGAGAGTGACCCTACCGAGTAGCCACTGTGCGCGTCTGCGCATGGGAAGGCGTAGGGGAACGAAGACCCGCAAGTCAGGAAACCCGCTTGTCGGCCATCACGAACTAACCCTTCGAGCACAAGGGAGGTGTCGTCATGTCCAGGTTGCTAGCGGTTTTTAGTCTTCTGTGCGTTTCTATCCTCACGCTGTTCC
>DASQRT010000312.1:0-3447 GCA_035642795.1 Nitrospirales bacterium | reverse complement strand
CTGGATGGTCTCACCACGAAGCGTGGTCGGCGGGCCGGGCTGACGTTCCAGGACGAGGACCGAGGCGCCCATCTGAGCAAGCGCCAGGCCCAGGACCGCGCCTCCGCCGCCAGCCCCCACTACAACCACATCAACTTTCATCGCCAATCTTCGTAACGGGCGTGATCTGCCCACATCTTCAGAAATTTTTCCTTCGCCCGCTGAGTGCTCGCCACATCATGAAGGATATCCAACCGTTCGTCGTTATAGAGGGCTGCACTAGAGGTCTGGTTCAGCGAGCCTGACGTGTTCACGAGGTCATCGACGACGACCTGCTTCATATGCATGAGACCGTCGTGACGATTAACCTTGATCGGCACACCCGCCAGCCGCAAAGTTTCCAGGGCAGCACGCTGGTTGCGGTCGTCGAGTTTGCTCCGATCGGTGATGACACGCACATCCAAACCGCGTTTTTTCGCCGCGACGAGCGCCTTCACCACCGGAGGATACGTCAACCCATAGGTAGCGATATAAATCGAATGCCGGGCTCCTTCGTAGAGTGCAACCAAGCGGTCGGCCGGCTTATCTTCTGGGGCATAGAGTACCTCAGAAGCGCACGTGACGACCGCGCCGCTGTCCTTCAACCCGACGGCGGAACTCCAGAGCACCACAAGCAGCGCGCACGCGCCCACGCCGATCGCCGTCGACCATCTCCCCTGGAATCCCATGGCCCTGCCCTCAGTAAATGGCGTGGGGAGTATAGGGAGCGGCCTCCCGATTTGCAATGAAACCAGGGATGGCTTTACTGATTCGAGGCGCCCACTACCCTAAACCCGGTATGCAGGGCCGACAGGTTTTAGACTTCGAACAGGTCTGTGACATAAGCCATTGAAGTGCTTACATTTTTGTCACATCGTTATACTCTTCGTCGTGGCATACGAAATGCTCAGTGTCGTGACAATACTTCACACAAAAGGAAGGGGGTGAAACGAGATGAAGGCATTGTTTGCAGCGCTGTTCGCGGTAATGATTGGCTTGACTTTCGTCGGCTCCACTTATGCGGCGGACGCTCCTGCCACTGCCCCGGCCGCCGGTGGTGAGATGAAGAAGGACGAGGGCAAGAAGGCTGAGAAGAAGGCCGCGAAGAAGGCCAAGAAGAAAGAAAAGAAGGAAGAGAAGAAGTAACGTCACACGTAGACCGACGGCGGCTCAGTTTGGCGCCGTCGGTCTTCTTTTTCCCTGCTCGCTCAATCCTCCTCAAAAATCACCTTGAACGAGTCGTCGCTGTTCTCCCAGGCATCGGCCGATGTCTTGATCAACCACTCCCTGATCCAGGTCTTCTGCGCCTCGGAAAGGAGCTTCTTGATTTGATGGGACCGGCCCTGCAGCGGCTGCAGCAGCCCGGCCTGCCGACCGATGTCCAGGATAGCCGTCCGCGCGTAGATGTTCGTATACATGACCGGCTTGCCATTCTTCTCCTCACCTTGCACCCAGACCGAGATATATCGGTCCCCATTCAACGTCGCACTGTCCATGACCTGCGGGATATCGTGGAACAGCTCGTTCTCGGTCTTGTCGATGGGCATGACCCCTGTCTGGGTGAACATGAAGTTCTGGTTCCACATCGTTCGCTCCTGTTGCGACTATTCGTATCGCAAGGCTTCGATAGGGTTCAGCCGGGAGGCCTTGTTGGCCGGGTAGAGACCGAAAAAGATGCCCACCAGGGCTGAGAACCCGAAGGCGATCAACAAGATGTCGCCCGAGATGATGGTGGGCCAGCCGGCGAGGTTGGATGCGGCCTTG
This sequence comes from Nitrospirales bacterium, assembly GCA_035642795.1. Taxonomy (GTDB): domain Bacteria; phylum Nitrospirota; class Nitrospiria; order Nitrospirales; family NS-4; genus NS-12. The sequence goes on along the minus strand of DASQRT010000312.1, from coordinate 1,665 downwards.
GCGCCAGCAACGCCCAACCCCACGCCGATCAACCCGCCCATGGCGCTCAGGACCACGGCTTCTACCAGGAACTGTAGGAGGATGTGTCGGCGCTTGGCCCCCACCGCCATGCGTATGCCGATCTCCCGGGTACGTTCCGTCACCGAGACCAGCAGGATATTCATGATCCCGATCCCGCCCACCAACAATGAGATAGAGGCTACAGCCAGCAGGAGCAGCTTCATCGACTCGCTGGTCCCTTCCTGGATCTTGGCTGTGTCGAGCTGGTTGCGGACCGTGAAATCATCCTCCTGGTCCGGACGTAACTTGTGCCGCTGGCGGAGAATCCGCTTGACCTCGTCCACGACCTGAGCCATCTGCTCCGGGGATTCGGCCGAGAGAAATCCAGCTCCGATGGACCCCAGAAATTTGGTTCCCATAACCTTCCGCTCGGCGGTCGAGAAGGGGATGAAGACCACGTCGTCCTGATCAGATCCTCTTGTATCGTACCCCTTTGCATCGAGCGCACCAACGACCCTAAATGGAATGTTCTTGATCCGGATCGTGGCGCCCACAGGGTCTTCCCCCGGCTCGAACAGGTTCTTGATGATGGTATTCCCGAGAAGCACCACCTTGGCGGCTGAATCCATGTCGGTCTGCGTGAAGAAGTCCCCGCTCACTGTGGACCAGCCGCGGATCACCAAATAGGACGGAGTCACGCCGTTGATCGTCGTGAACCAGTTTTTGTTTTCGTGCACGACCTGCATCGCATCACGCCGGGCCCAGCCGGCGTACATCACGCCAGGAATCTTTTTCAACTCCTCCATGTCCGCGGCGGTCAGCGTCACCGCCCCGCCGTGGCCGGACCGCACTCCGCTGACCGTCATCGCGCCGGGCAGGATGGTGATGACATTGGTGCCAAAGGAGGCGATCTGGGCTTGAACAGCAGCCTTCGCGCCCTCTCCGATGCTGACCATCGCGATCACGGCCCCTACCCCGATGATGATCCCCAGCATCGTCAGTGCCGAGCGCATGCGATTCCGGGACAACACGCGGAACGCCACCAGCACCGTCATCAGCAGAAAATTCATGCCTGCGCCTCCTGCGGGACGACGCGCGCCTTGGCCACGCCGCCGGCGTCGCGGTCGGACAGGATCACGCCGTCTTTCATCGTGATGACCCGCCGGGCACAGCGAGCGATGTCCGCTTCATGGGTGACCAGGATGATGGTGATTCCCTCCAGGTTCAGTTGTGTCAGCGTGTCCATGATCTCCCTGGAGGCCTGGCTGTCCAGATTGCCGGTCGGCTCATCGGCCAGTATAATCGAGGGATTCGTGACCAGCGCGCGGGCAATGGCCACCCGTTGTTGCTGCCCGCCGGACAACTGGGCCGGATGGTGTCGTTGACGGTCAGCAAGTCCCACCCGCTCCAGCGCGCGCAGGGCTAAGGCCTTCTGTTCATGCGCCGGTATCCCTCTGTAGAACAGGGGCAGCTGCACGTTCTCCAGAGCTGTCGTCCGCGGAATCAGATTGAAGTTCTGAAATACGAAGCCGATCTTGCTGTTGCGGATTTCCGCCAAGCGATTTTCCTCCAACGTGGAGACGTCGGTCCCCTCCAAGATATAGGTGCCACTCGTCGGGACGTCGAGACAGCCGAGGATGTTCATCAAGGTGGACTTGCCGCTGC
>DASQRT010000311.1:0-2120 GCA_035642795.1 Nitrospirales bacterium | reverse complement strand
GAATGTGATGCTCTCGGTCTACGGCGCAGACCGGCCCGGGATCGTGGCGGCAGTCGCCCGCGTGGTGGCCGACCAGGGTGGCAACATCACAGACCTGAATACCCGGGTGATCGGCTCACCAGACCGTCCCGTCTACGTGATGGTCCTGGAGATCCACATGCCCAGCGGGACACAGCCTGACGTCTTTCAAACCGCGCTCGAGCGCCTGAAGCCAACACTGGGGGTGGACATTACTCTGCAGCCCATCGAGAGCGTCCAACTCTAGTCGTGGCCGTTCGCCCCATCCGTCTGTACCCAGACCCCATCCTCAAACACCCGACGACGCTTATTTGTCTGACCGATCCGGCCTTATCCGACTGGGTCCAGGACCTGCTCGACACCCTCGAGGCTTCACCCGGCGTTGCGCTCGCTGCACCACAAATTGGGTGCCCGGTGAGAATGATCGTGGTGGATGTGACGCGCAAAAAGGGGGCACGCGGGCACGGGCTGGTTGTGCTCATCAATCCCCGGGTGCTGCGTCAGGACGGTCCCAGGGTCGTGCGCGAAGGCTGCCTCAGCGTGCCCGATTACACCGGAAACGTCCGGCGCTTTGAGCGGACCGTCGTGGAAGGGACTTCGCCGGACGGGCGCGTTGTGATCCTCAATACTTCAGGGTTTGAAGCGCAGGCCTACCAGCACGAAATCGACCATTTGGAAGGGACGCTCTTTCTCGATCGCCTCGACTCGCTCAGCACGGACCTCTTCAGGAGAAAAGTCAACCGTTAATCGTTATTCGTTAAACGTTAAAGGGAAAATCACGGATCAAATGTCATCGACCGTGTTCAGCACCTGCTCAAGACGGTCGTACACGACCGTCAGGCGGTGACGCACGGGGTGGGATGGCGCGATTGTCTGCGAGGAACGGATGGCATAGGCCATCCTCTTCAATTCCGCCAAGAGTCGGCCGACCTCGTGGTGTTGGTTCTGGAGCGCCTGTGGCGGCGTCAGCGCTGCAAATTGCCGCCGCCAAGTCTGAAGCCGCCGGATTCCATATTCCAGCGTGTCGGCGACCTCGCCGGTCTGTCGCTCGCTTCGATCAACGGCGGCCAGCATGACCTCGACTTGAGCCAGGCTGTTCTCAGCCAAATCCCGGACCTTGCGGAGGTAGGCCCGGGCCTGGGGAGAAAGTGGCGCCGCGTGCGGAGGAAAAACGACGAGGGGCGCTCGTTTCGGGGCGGCGGGAACCTGAGCCTTTGACGAAGGAGGTTTTTGCGGCAGCGTCCTGAGTCCGGCATCAGGCTCGCGCGTCGAGAGATACTGGACCCCTGCCATGATCACCAGCGCAGCCACGCAGGCGGCCACGAGCAGCGACCGGCGCGTCTCCCGCAGATGGCGCCTCGACTCAGTGCCATCGACTACCGGCTTCGCTTTGGGAAGGCTCATGTGATGACGCTGCTCATGCCTGGCTGGCTTCTCGTCCGGCGCGCTCCCGCAACGTCTCCAGCCGGCGCGTGTTCTCCTCGAGCTTGGGCAATTGATACTTGCGATCGATGGCCACCACTCGCTCCAGCAGCTCGGCCGCCTCGGCGATCTTCCCTTCTTCCTCTCTGATCCCGGCGAGCAGGTAGCAGGCCCCAGCCACGCGCAGATCATCGCGCAGACGCCGGCTGATCCCGAGACTGGTCAGCGCGCACGCCGCCGCGTCTTCGTATCGCTTGCGTAGCACATAGGTCTTGCCGATCATCCGGTAGGCGTCCGCCACGCCGGCCTGATTGCCGAGCCGGCGCATCAGCGTGAGCGAGCGCTCGTAGTGCGCGAGCGCCTGCTCGTAGTCCTCCGTCTCGCGGGCCACCAGACCAAGATTGGAGTACAGCACCGCAAGGGCCGCGTCGTCGTCCGCCCTGACCAGCAGGTCGAGCGCCTCGAGGTAGTAGGCCCGCGCCCGCTCCCATTCGCCGGCGTCGGTGCGCAAGTTCCCCAAATTCGCCAGCGTGGTGCCGATGCCCCGCTCATTGCCGAGGATCTTCTGCAACTCCAGCACTTCCTGATAGTACTGCTGTGCCTGCTCCCGCCGGCCGCTGACCGCGCAGACGTTGCCCAAGTTGCCCAAGGTAGCCACCAGCGCGCGCCGGTCGCCGGAC
>DASQRT010000310.1:0-18358 GCA_035642795.1 Nitrospirales bacterium | reverse complement strand
CCTCGCGGCGCCCAGGTCCTCTATCCCAAGGACCTCGGGGTGATCCTCCAATGGGCCGATATCTTTCCAGGCGCACGGGTCTTCGAAGCCGGAACGGGGTCGGGCGCACTGACCATGGCGCTGCTCCGTGCCGTCGGGGATCGCGGGCACGTCGTCAGTTACGAGTCCCGCGAGGACTTTGCCCGGACCGCGATGAAGAACATCGAACGGTATCTTGGTCCCGTCCACAACCTCACACTCAGGCAACGCAACGCGTATGAAGGCATCGAGGAGACGGATCTGGATCGGGTGGTCCTGGATCTTCCCGAGCCCTGGCAAGTGGTCCCCCATGCCGCGACGGCCTTGCGGTCGGGCGGGGTCTACTTGAGCTACGTCCCGACGATCCCCCAGGTGATGCAGACCGTTGAGACGCTGCACCGGGCGCAAGTCTTCGCTATGATCCAGACGTTCGAGACCCTACTGCGGACCTGGAACATCGAGGGGCGCAGCGTGCGGCCGGACCTGCGCATGGTGGCGCACAGCGGGTTCCTCACGGTGGCCCGCAAGGTGCAGCCCGGCCTGGCTCCTTCCGTCAAGCCGGCAGAGGCAGAGCCGGAGGCCGGTGAGGCCGGCCTGCATGAGGAAGGGGTATGAAGCTCAACGGGAAGGTGGTGCTCATCACCGGCGGGGGCACGGGTATCGGCGAAGCGACGGCCAAGCTCTTTGCAGTCGAGGGCGCGCTCGTGACGATCACGGGACGCCGGAAGGACGTCCTGGAAAACGTGGCGAAGGTGATCGTTGCGAATGGCGGTAAAGCGCTGGCGATCGCCGGATCGGTGACGGACGAGGCCCATGTTCAGTCGGCGGTGGACCAGACTGTACGGACCTTCGGAAAGATCGACATCCTCGTCAATAACGCTGCTATCGGTGGCTTCGGCAAGCAACTGCACGACATAACGGACCAGGAATGGCAGGAGATCCTGGACACCAATCTCACGGGCGTCTTCCGGGTCACGCGGGCGGTCATCCCGCACATGCTGGGACGGGGCGGCGCGATCGTCAACGTGTCGTCGGTGGCTGGGATGGTCGCCATCCAGAAGAGCGTGGCCTACAGTGCCACGAAGGGAGCGCTGCTGGCCATGACCCGGTGCCTCGCGATCGACTATGCAAAGGAGAAGATCCGCTGCAACTGCGTCTGCCCCGCCTTGGTGGACACGCCTATGGCGGCGGACGCGATCGCCGATCCGGCACTGAACGCTGCGATGGCCGCCGCGCACCCGATCGGTCGCTTCGGGACCCCCGACGATGTCGCGCGGTTACTCCTCTACCTCGCGTCGGATGACGCCTCGTGGGTCACGGGCAGCATTTTTACGATCGATGGCGGGTTGACTGCCCAATAGGCGCGCGCGACGAGCCCTGAGCGCCTGTCCGTCTCTCCTACCGCGTTCTGCTCCGCCCCGCAATCTTCTTGCTCGCTCGAGGCCATCCGTGTATGTAGGAGGCACCACCTCTTTCAGGAGCGCCCCTCATGGCTCAGCTAGATTTCCTCCGCGACCTGGTCGTGCTCTTCGGTGCTTCGATCCTGGTCGTGTATGGGTTCAATAGACTCCGGCTCCCCGCCGTCGTCGGCTTCCTCGTCGCGGGCGCACTACTGGGCCCCTACGGGCTGGACGTTGTAGATGACGTAGCCCGCGTTGAGGTCTTCGCCGAGGTGGGCGTCGTGCTGTTGCTGTTCACCATCGGGGTCGAGTTTTCCCTAGGCCAGATCCGGTCGCTCCGCACGGTCGCAGGCGCCGGACTCCTCCAGATCGGCTCCGCGGTCGCCCTGTCTACTCTGGCAGTCATCGCCTTCGGCCTGCCGCTTCGCCAGGGCGTGTTCTGGGGCTTCCTCGCGGCGATGAGCAGCACGGCGGTCGTGCTCAAGATGGTGACGGAGCGGGGCGAAACCAACTCCCCGCACGGCCGTCTGATCATCGGGATCTTGATCGTGCAGGACCTGGCGGTGGTGCCGATGATGGTCGTGACGCCGGTGTTGGGGGGGCTCGGGGAGGCAGGACTTCTGGCGATCCTGTGGTCGGTCGCCAAGGCAGCCCTGGCGGTGCTCCTGATTCTTGTGTCGGCGCGGTACCTGGTCCCTCGCCTGCTGGTGGAAGTCGTCCGCAGTCGGAGTCGCGAGCTGTTCGTGATCACCATCATCCTGGTGTGCCTGGGCATCGCCTGGCTCAGCTCGCTGGCTGGCCTGTCCCTCGCCCTCGGTGCGTTCATTGCGGGACTGATCATCTCCGAATCGGAATACAGCCACCAGGCGATGGCGGAAATTTTGCCCTTCCGGGACAGCTTTAACAGTCTGTTCTTCATCTCGATTGGGATGCTGCTCAATTTGCGGGTCCTGTTGGCCCATCCCGTTCTGGTGACGGGCCTAGTCGTCGCGCTCGTGGGCGGGAAGATGGTGACGACGGCGGGGGCGGCGGTGGTCACTGGCTACTCCTGGCGGGCGGCAGTGCTCACCGGCATCGCGCTGGCTCAGGTCGGAGAGTTTTCCTTCATCCTCGCCAAGGTCGGCAGGAGCGTCGGGCTCCTGCCCAGCGAATCGTTCCAGGTGTTTCTGACCGTGTCGGTCCTGACACTGCTCCTCACGCCGTTCCTGCTGCAAGCCTCCCCGCGACTGGCGAGGCGCGCGGAAGCGCTCCAGCGACTCCGACGATGGCTGCCGGAACGCCACCCTGACTCCCTCGGAATCCCGTCCCGCCACCTTCGGGATCACACCATCGTTGCGGGCTACGGAGTAAACGGGCGAAACCTGGCCCAGGTCCTGCGGGAGATTGAAATTCCGTTCGTGGTGGTCGATGTGGACGGGGAGACCGTCCGCCAAGAACAAAAGAAGGGGATCCCGATCGTGTTCGGGGATATCACGCATCCGCAAGTGCTCCGCCGACTTGGCATCCAGGACGCGCGCGCCTTGGTGCTGGCGATTTCCGACCCGATTGCTACCCGTCGGGCGGTCACGGTAGCGCGCCAACTCAGTCCGGCCATCCACATCATTGCGCGAACCCGCTATCTGCGCGAGATCGAAGACCTGCGCGCGACGGGCGCCGACCAGGTCGTGCCGGAGGAGTTTGAAACCTCGATTGAAATCTTCAGCCTGGTGTTGCAGTACTACCGCATGCCGGCGCGGGTGATCGCCGAAAAAGCGGAGCGCATCCGGCGTGAGGGCTATGCGCTCTTCCGCAAAGGACAGCCCGGCCTGAAGGAAATCGTCGCGAAGGAGGCGGACGACCTCTACGTTGACGATTAGAAGCGCCGTCCGGTGATCTTTTCGTAGGCTTCGCGGAGGGTCCCGACTTCCAAAACGGTCAGCCGGAGGCTTTCCGCCAGTGGACGCACGTCCCAGTCTTGGGTCCGGAGCTGTCCCTCGGGGATCAGGACAACCGAGAGGCTGCTTCGGGCCGCCCCCTGGAGTTTTTCCCGGATGTTCCCGACATCCGAGATCCGCCCAAAGGAGCTATGAGCTGGGGGCGGGCGATTGCCCGGGATGCCAATTTATCAATACAATCAATAGATTATTGAAAATGAACAGGGGTACCAAGGACGTGCCGGTGCGCCTTGACAAGCCCGCGAAGCGCATATTATAGTACTTTCACGCGATGCTAGAGGGGAATCGGGGAGGATGTGGAGGTTCTGCAACTCCTGCCTCCCCGAGGCATTTTAAGAGCTGGCGATATGTCGACCACAGCAAAGCTTGATCCTCAAGTCGCTTTAGCGGAATTGCAAGAGCGCAAGCCCGATCGGGTCACGATCGTCGTCTTGAGCGGCAATATGGATCGGGTCATGTCTGCGTTTATCATCGCGACCGGGGCGGCGTCGATGGGAATGCAGGTCACGATGTTTTTCACCTTCTGGGGGCTGAATGCCATCCGGAAGCCCGGTGTGTCCAGCAAGGCCACGGATTGGCTGCGTCGTGCGATCGGATTCCTCAATAGAGGGGGGGCGGACACGCTGCCCTTGTCCCGTTTCCACTTCTGGGGTTTGGGGACCCGCATGATGAGGCTGGTGATGCGCCGCAACCGTATGCCGGGCGTCCCTGAACTGCTGGACATGGCCAAGGACCTGGGCGTGCGGTTCATCGCGTGCACGACGACACTCGGGCTCATGGGCATCACCAAGGACACCCTGATTGACGGGATCGATCAGTTTGCCGGAGTCTCGACCTATCTTGCCGAGGCGAAAGACGCGCAAGTCAACCTCTTCATCTAGACCGCGCACGCGTCTCTACGAACGTAGCCTATGACGATTCAGTGGAATGTCCATCTCGATACTCTGGGGCTCTTCTGCCCGATGCCGATCATCAAGACGTCCAAGAAGATCAAGGAACTGGCGGTCGGCCAGGTCCTGCAAGTGGTCTCGGATGATGAAGGGATCAAAAAAGACATGCCGGCCTGGTGCGAAACCACGGGGCATGAGTACCTTGGTCTGGAAGAAGAGGTCAATGGGAAAACCACCCATTACAAGACGTACGTGAGGAAAGCGAAATAGCCTTCCAGGTGTTTCCTTCGGGCCCGAGCATTTTCCCCTTTCACAATCAATCGCCTACAGAACTGACGTCAGCCTTACCCTCGCCTGGATTCTGACGGGTTTCCCCGCTCAATCCACAACCATCGCGCAACTCTAACCACAGACATTTCCACAACATGTAGACATGAAAATTTTACCAATGCCCAGATATTGTATTTTTTGCTTGACTGGTGTCCAACCACATGGTAATAGACAGCCCGTCGCTGCAAACGAGGTAGCATCAAGATCGTGTGGGATGGTTTCCGTTCATACAACTTCTAGGCGGCTACAGTTGAGAGACATGACCACCAGGATCGAGCAGCCGAAGGGATGGAACTCCAGCAACCTGCACGATGTCCCTCCTGTCAACGGCGTCTACGTCTTACGTGATCAGAACCAGAATATCCTGTTCATCGGTAGTGTCGGGTCCAGCCATCTGCGCGACCGACTGATCGGACATCTGCAGGTCAACGATGTGCCGGGCGTCCGGTATTTCGAGTGGTACCAGACCGATGGTTCCCGCAGCGCACGGGATAAGGCGCGGCAGTGGATCGCTCGCTATCGGCCGCCGTTCGTCCATCGTCGTAGGCGGATCGCAGGGGCGGCGCCGATACTGGGCTAGTTCGTCCGGACGGGCAGGCGGGAACGCCCGTCCGTTTTTGTTGTGTGAGGCCACATCCCCGGTTCAATTTGTCGTTATGCATGAGGAGGAATGCTGATGAAAGCTACCGGACACGCGAACACGCCTGAGGTTGAGTCTGGAGTGAAGAGGGAAGTGACCCTCCACATCTCGCCGAACGCGTTGCGTGTTCTGAAGAAGCGGTACCTGGCGAAGGACGAGAATGGCAAAGTGATCGAAACGCCGGAAGGGATGTTTCGCCGTGTCGCGCACAACCTGGCGCAGGCGGATGCCCTCTACGGCGCAACGCCGAAGGAAGTGCGGGCGACTGAGGAAGAGTTTTACGCCGTGACGGCCCGCCTGGACTTTCTGCCGAATTCTCCGACCCTCATGAACGCCGGCCGGCCCCTGCAGCAACTGGCCGCCTGTTTCGTCCTGCCGGTCGAGGATTCGATCACGGGGATCTACGATACGTTGAAACACCAAGCGCTCATCCACCAGACCGGTGGGGGCACGGGGTTTTCGTTCTCCCGGTTGCGGCCTAAAGACGACGTGGTGCGGAGCACCGGGGGCGTGGCGTCCGGCCCGGTGTCGTTCATGAAGGTGTACAACCAGTCCACCGAGCACATCAAGCAAGGCGGCACCAGGCGGGGCGCCAACATGGGCATCCTGCGGGTGGACCATCCCGACATTCTGGAGTTCATCACCTGCAAGACCGACACGAAGGAGATCACCAACTTCAACATCAGCGTCGCGGTCACGGATGCGTTCATGAAGGCGGCCCTGAACGGCGAGATGTACGACCTGGTGAACCCGCGATCCGGGAAAGTCGTCAGGCAGCTCAACGCGCGCGAGGTGCTGCACAAAATTGCGGAGTGCGCCTGGCGGAACGGCGAGCCGGGGCTCTTCTTCATCGATCAGGCCAACCGGACGAATCCCACGCCACACTACGCGATGATCGAGGCCACCAACCCGTGCGGCGAGCAGCCGCTGCTGCCCTACGAGTCGTGCAATCTCGGGAGCATCAATCTGGAGAACCATCTCACCCGCATCGAGGACGGCCGGTACGAGATCGACTGGGCGTACCTGGAGCGGTCCATCCGGACCTCCGTGCATTTCCTGGACAACGTCATCGACATGAACAAGTACCCGATCCCCGAGATCGAGAAATGCACCAAGGACAACCGGAAGATCGGCCTGGGCGTGATGGGGTTTGCCCGTATGCTCTTCAAGCTGGGCGTCCAGTACGACTCAGAGGCCGGTGTCCAGCTGGGCGAGCAGGTCATGAAGTTCATCTCCGAGATCGGCTACGACGAGTCCCGGCGTATGGCCGAGAAGCGCGGCGTGTACCCCTCCTGGAAGGGCTCCCTCCACGAGGCACGCAGCCAGCGGGTGCGGAACTCCTACGTGACCACCGTGGCTCCGACCGGCACGATCAGCATGATCGCGGACACGTCGGGCGGCTGCGAGCCGGAGTTTAGTCTCATCTGGTTCAAGAACGTCATGGACGGCGAGCACCTGCCGTACGTCCTCGACCTCTTCATCGAGACGGCCAAGCGGGAAGGGTTCTGGCAGGAGGGGTTGCTGGACAAGATCCTGGCCAATCACGGCTCGGCCCGGGGCATCCCGGAGATCCCCGAGCGGTGGCAGAAGGCCTTCGCTACGGCCCACGACATCGCGCCGGAGTGGCACGTCCGCATGCAGGCAGCCTTCCAGAAGTACACGGACAGCGGCGTCTCCAAGACCATCAACATGCCGGACACTGCAACGGTGGACGACGTGATGGCCGCCTACCTGATGGCGTACGAGCTCGACTGTAAGGGCATCACGGTGTATCGCGACGGGAGCCGCGAGGAGCAGGTCATGAACGTCGGGGTGTCTTCAAAAGAAAAGGCGGCGCCCATGGCGGCCGCTCCTTCGGCGACCACTCACATTACCGTCGACAAGGTGATGGAGCAACTGGTGGCGGCTCATGCAACGGGGCCGCAGCCAGCCAAGCTGGAGCGGCCGACAAAGGTTGAAGGGGAGACGATCGCGATCAATACCAGCTACGGCAAGATGTACCTGACCATCAATTCCATGAACGACCAGCCGTTCGAGACGTTTGCGACCGTCGCCAAGGCCGGCGGCATGATCCAGGCCGACCTCGAGTGCGTCTGCCGGCTCATCAGCCTCGCACTCCGCTACCGGCTCCCGATGCACGAGATCACCAGGCAGTTGATCGGCATTCAGGACGGCAACCCTTACGGCGTCGGCGCGAATCGGGTCCTCTCGCTCTGGGATGCCATCGCCAAGGCGCTGGCGAGCTATCACCCGCCGGGACAGCGGCAGGACTCCGCTACGGGAGTGCTGGCGGCTCGGCCGGAAGGCTTGCCGTGCCCGGACTGCAAGAGCCCGCTGGTGCATACGGAGAACTGCGAGAAGTGTTACGGCTGCGGCTACTCGCGGTGCTGGTAGCCGCTAGGGGATCTTCGAGTGAAAGGAGGGTGGCATGTCAGGACCCTATAACCTGAAGTACATTCACCTCTTCGTGACAGAAACTTCGCCAGGCGCGTTTATCCTGTCGCGGAACGGGCGGATGGCTGATCGTGTCGGCCGGGCCGATCGCAACCTTGCCGACGACCTCCATCGGGAGGCCGCTGAGGGGAAGTACCGGTATTTCTGGTTCGAATACACGCCCAGCGCGGCCGAGGGGTACGGCCTGGAGTGTGCCTGGTACCACCGGTACCACCCGACGGACAGCCCGGAGCACCCGAATGCCCCGATGGGTGCCGAAGGCGCCTGCCCCGTAAAGGGCTGCCAGGTGGCGACGATGGTGCAGGCCCGCGGGTAATAGCTGCAGTTCGGCTCTCGATACGCACGCAAGCGATCAGGGTCTCTCCTGGGTTCCCTCCACTCGTCCTATCCTTCGAAGCCCTTGCTCTTCTTCGTGAAACTGTGCTAGGTTCCGTCCCGTCGTCGAGGAGGGAGGCGGGAACACCTGGATGGAAATCAAGGTCTTCAACAATAACGTCGAAAAGGCCCTGAAGATCGCCAAGAAAAAGCTGGCGGGCGAAGGCCTGTTCCGGGAGCTCAAGCGCCGCCGGTTCTACGAGAAGCCCAGCCTGAAGAGGAAGAACAAGGAACGTGAAGCCCAGCGCCGGCGCCAGAAGTGGCTGGCCAAGCACAAATCCGAGTAAGCGCCCCTCCCAAACCTGAACGCTCTCCCCCGCGTCTCGCCGCTCACCCATTGTGATGAACCACAATATCGACGCCTGCATCCGGATCCTCAAGCGCGAGATCCGTCGCTGGAAGGAACCGATTGTGGGCGTCGTCGCCAAGGCGTCGCGTCGCGATCCCTTTCAAATCCTGATTTCGACCGTCCTAAGCCTCCGGACCAAAGACCAGACCACGGCCGAGGCGTCGGCCAGACTGTTCCGGCTCGCCACCACTCCTGAAGCCATGCTGAGGGTGCCACGCCGGACGATCGAGCGCGCCATTTATCCCGTCGGGTTTTATCGGACCAAGGCGCGGCACATCCATGATATCTGCCGGGATCTCCTGACGCGCTACGGGGTGCGAGTCCCCGACACCATCGAGGAGCTGCTCACGCTGAAAGGGGTAGGCCGCAAGACCGCCAATCTGGTGGTGACCCTGGGGTTTCGAAAGCCGGGAATCTGCGTGGATGTCCATGTCCACCGCATCAGCAACCGCTGGGGCTACATCCGGACGAAGACCCCCGAGCAGAGCGAGCAGGTGCTGCGGCGCAAGCTCCCCCGATGCTATTGGATAATCTACAACGATCTGCTGGTGCCCTTCGGCCAGAACGTCTGCACACCGGTCTCGCCGCGGTGCAGTCAGTGCAAGCTGGCGCGCTACTGCGAGCGGGTGGGCGTGACGAAGTCGAGGTAGGGCTAGATGAACAGTGTCGTTTCGGCGTCAGCCGCCAGGTTCAGAATGAGCGGCAGGCCCAGGACGTCGTCCACCTTGGAGGCCAGGTCCTCGTACTTCACGCTCATGTATTCCAGGCCGGCGCTGCAGGCGATGACCTTGAAGCTGCCTACCTGCTTGGCTTCCGCGAACATCTCGGTGATCTTCGGCACCTTCTTCTCGATCATCGCGCGGGCCACTTCCTCGGCGTGGTCCTCATAGGCCGGTGAAAAATCGATCTTGTCCAGCTCGCCCATCGCCAGCTTCTTGATCGCCCAGAACATGAGGAACACGTAGACGTCCTTGCCCATCGCCGCGGCCGTCATGCCGATGGTGGCCGCCTGGTAGAGCTTGTCGTAAGTGCCGCCGTGCGCGAAGATGACGAACTTGGGTTTTTTCATCGGAGGGCTCGGGGTGGTCACTGCTTGAGGGTGGATTTCACGCCGCTGAACCAGTAGTTGATGATGCGGTCAACCTCGGCGTTCGACATCGGACGCTCGACGATTTCCGGCTGGTTTTTGGTCTCCTTGCCGTTGTGGGATTCGGTCCGGATGATCATGGTCCGGTCCTGGTCGACATCGATGTGAATGAACCACTCCCCGTCGCCGTACGTGAGCGTAGCTTCCTTGCCGGTCGAGTGTTTCTTGATCTCGACTTGCGGCGAGGCGTCCGCCGGCCCCGCAGCCAGCCCTGCGCCCGCGCCGGTGAAAGCCCATGCCACCGCGGCCGTCATTGCCAGAGAGAGGAAGGTGCCTGCGTGTGAGTGCGTCCGTGGAGTGGGTGTCATCATGGCTGGTCTTCGCTTGGCGGGTATTATACATGGCGCCACGTGGCCCAGCAAACCTGCTTTCCGCTGACTTGTCCCGCTGAGAGCGCGGTGCTACGATGGGCCTGATGACGGAACGCCCGGTCCTCTACCTCATTGACGGCAGCGCCTATCTCTACCGCGCCTTCTTCGCTCTTCCCGATCTCTCCACCTCGACGGGGCTTCCGACGAATGCCGTCTACGGATTCACCACGATGCTGCAGAAGGTCATCCGCGAGCGCCACCCAGAGTACCTCGCCGTGGCGTTCGACGAGAAGGGACCCACCCTCCGGCACGAGGAGTTCAAGGAGTACAAGGCGCACCGGCCACCGATGCCGGACGCGCTGTCGAGGCAGATCCCCTACATCCATCGGGTAGTCGAAGCATTCGCGATCCCGGTCGTCAAGCTGGCCGGTTACGAGGCCGACGACCTCATCGGCACCCTGGCGGCGCAGGCCGCGTCGCAGGGATTGGAGGTGGTTATCGTGACCGGCGACAAGGACATGTATCAGCTGCTGTCGCCGGCGGTCCGCATCTATGATCCCGTCAAGGACAAGTTCCTGACTGAGGAGGACTGCCTGGTCCGGTTCGGCGTCGAGCCGGCGCTGGTCGTCGAGGTCATGGGCCTGATGGGAGACGCCACCGACAACATTCCCGGCGTCAAGGGCATCGGCGAGAAGACGGCGAAGAAGCTCATCGCCGAGTTTGGCACCATCGAGAACCTCCTCACGCACCTGTCCGAGGTGAAGGGAGACAAGCTCCGCGGCCTTCTGGAGGCACATGTGGACGAGGCGCGCCAGAGTCGGAAACTGGCGACCATCGTCACGGATTGTCCGGTGACCTTTGATCGCGAGCGGTTTCGCCTCGGCGAGAGTCGCACCGACGAACTCAGCGCGCTCTATCGCGAGCTCGAATTCTGGGGCCTGCTCAACACGCTGCACAAGCAGACGGGTGGAGAAACCCGTCGTGAAGAACGGGTGGCTGTGCTTGACGACCCTGCCGACCGCTCGCGTACGGTGCAAGCCATCAGGGAGGAGGAGGCGGTGGCCATCCACTGCGACCTTGCCGGGGCGGATCCATTCGGGGCCACCGTGCGCGGCATCGGCGTGTGCGCAGGCACGGGCCAGGCTTCGTATTTTCCAGGAGAGGACGGCCTGGCGGATCTTCGCCCAGTGCTGGAGGACCCGGCCGTGCACGTCTATGTCCACGACGCCAAGGCCGCTTGGCTGGCGCTGCGGCGGACCGGCATTCGTTTGACCCCGCGCTTCGATACGATGGTGGCCGGCTATCTGCTGAACCCCAACCGCCGGAGTCCCGCCCTGGAGACGCTCGCCCAGGAGTATCTCGCCGAGTCGTTGGGCCACGCGCCATCTGGGAAGAAGCCGAAGAAAGAGGATCTCTTCGAGCAGCGCGATCCCGAAGAAACCGCGCCGAGGGCTGCCGGCGCGGCCTCGGCGATCGCTCGCCTGCAGCCGATCCTGGCCGAGAAGCTTGCCGCCGCTGGCATGCGCGATCTGTTCGAGCGGGTGGAGATCCCCCTCACCGTGGTGCTGGGCGAGATGGAGGCGACCGGGTTCCGGGTGGACACCGGCGTCCTAGCCCGCTTGTCGAAGGAACTGGAGAGCCAACTGGACCGGATCCTCGACGAGATCTACCGAAAGGCCGGCACGGAGTTCAATGTCAATTCGCCCAAACAGCTCAGCGAGGTCCTGTTTGAGAAGCTCAAGCTCCCGCCGGTCAAGAAAACCAAAACCGGCTATTCCACGGACGAGGAGGTCCTCACGCAGTTGGCTCTCCAGCACGACCTGCCGGCCGATATCCTGAACTACCGCAGCCTCAGCAAGTTGAAGTCCACCTATGTGGACGCGTTGCCTTTGCTCGTGCGTCCCGAAACCGGTCGCTTACACACGTCCATGAACCAGACGATCACGGCAACGGGTCGCCTCTCCTCCTCCGAGCCGAACCTCCAGAACATCCCGGTCAAGGGGGAATGGGGAATGCGCATCCGCGAGGCCTTCGTGGCGGAGCCCGGCGGTCTCCTCCTGTCGGCTGACTACAATCAGATCGAGCCGCGCATCCTCGCGCATCTCTCGCAAGACCCCGTTCTCATCGGGGCCTTCGCCCGTGGGGACGATATCCATACGGCGACGGCGGTGGAGATCTTCAATCTGCCGGCGGCGCAGATCACCAAGGATATGCGGCGGGTGGCCAAGACGGTGAACTTTGGCATCATCTACGGCATCAGTCCGTATGGGCTCTCCGCCCAATTGGGCATTTCGCAGCAGGAAGCGAAAAAGTACATCGAGGCCTACTTCACGCGGTTTCAGGGCGTGAAAGCCTTCCTGGACGGGACCATCGCCGAGGCGAAAGAGAAAGGATACGTCACGACCTTGTTGGGGCGCCGCCGTCCGATCATGGAGTTGCGGAGCGGCGATCCGACCCAGCGCAGCATGGGTGAACGGATGGCGATGAACACGCCGATCCAGGGCACGGCGGCGGACGTGATCAAGCTCGCCATGCTAGCCGTCCGGGGCCGGCTGCAAGAGGAAGGGGCCTCGGCGAAGATGATCCTCCAAGTCCATGACGAACTGATCTTTGAGGTGGCGGAAGGGGCAATCGAAACGGTCCGCAAGATCGTGGTCGAAGAGATGGAACGGGTCGTGACCTTGGCGGTGCCGCTCAAGGTGGATGTGGGCGTCGGCCGGAACTGGCGCGAGGCCCATCCCTGAGCCTTCCATGCTGTTGACCATTCTGAAAACCGTGTGCTAACGTGATCAATTCAGTGTATGAGCGATCGGGTGCTGGAGGAAATCGCGGCCCTCAAGGATGAGGACTGGGCTCTTCGCGAAGAGGCCGCCACGCTGCTGGGGGATTTCCGCGACCCGCGGGCGGTCGGCCCGCTCGTGGAGGCGCTTCACGACGAGGATCGCGCCGTGAGGGATGCTGCGACGACTGCCTTGCGGAAGATCGGACTGCCTGCCTCGCCAGCGTTGATCGTGGCCTTAAAGGACCCCAACGGCAACGTGCAGGAAGCGGCCGTGGCGATCCTCAAGGACTTGGCGACGCCTGAGGCCGTGGAGCCGCTGATCGGCTGTCTGACGAGCAAGAACTGGATCATGCGGATGCACGCCGCCAAGGCGTTGGGCAACGTGGGAGACGAGCTGGCCGTCCGCCATCTGATCCCGCTGTTCATGGACCCGGTCAAGGCGGTGCGGGTGGATGCGACGGACGCCCTGGCTCGGATCGGGCGGCCGGCAGTAGCGACCTTGCTGGCAGCTTTGCGGCATGCGGAATGGATCTTGCGGTTGCATGCGTGCGAGGCGCTGGGAAAAATCGGCGCGGAGGAAGCCATCGCCCCGTTGTGTGAGATGATGCTTCACGATCGCGACATGGCGGTCCGGCAGGATGCGGCGAAAGCGCTCGGCAGCATCGGGCACCCGGCGGCGTTCGAAGCCCTGGCGAAGGCCATCACGGATCTTTCGGTCAGACCCTATGCAGTGGACGCGCTGGGCAGGCTCAAGGACCCGCGGGCCGTCCCGATCTTGATTGATGTGGTTGTTGGGAAGAACCGCCCGGCCAACGCCCGCCGGGTCCCAGTCTGCGGGGACGACTCCGGCGAACTGGACGTGGAAGAGATGGAAGTGCAGATCTTTGCCATCGGCGGGCTTGCCGAAATCGTGGACGATCGTGCGATTGAGCCCCTCATCCGCGCCCTCAAGGACACCCGGCTCCGCGCCGCCGCTGCGGCGGCCCTGAGCAGGATGGGGCTCCGGATCGCGGCGCCGTTGCTGGCGGCGATGAAAACCGAAACCGATTCCAATATCCTGTTTCACGCGCGAAGGATCTTGTCCGAGGTCGGCTGGCGGCCCGCGCCCACCATGAAAGAAGGCGTGTAACCATGGCGAACAAACTGGCGGACTGGCTGGAAGCATTGACGGACCCGGACGATGCGACACGGGAAGAGGCCGCGCAAGCCCTGATCAAGCTGGCCGACCCCGCTGCGACGGATGCCCTGATTGAGGCCTTGCAAGACGATTACTGGTCCGTCCGCATGTACGCAGGGCACGCGCTGGCGAAGATCGGCGGGCCGCGCGTGAGCGAGACCCTGATCCCGATGCTAGGCGACACCATTAAAGAGTGCCGGGATGGGGCCGTGGAAGACTTCGTGACGATTGGCACGCCGGCCGTTGAACGGCTGATTGCGGCCTTGCGCGACGAACGTTGGCGGGTCCGGGAAGGCGCGGCCAAGGCACTGGGACTGATCAAGGACAGGCGCGCCGTGGACCTTCTGATCGCCGCCTTGCGGGACCGGGACGGGTCCGTGCGCACCATTGCGGCCGAAGCGCTGGGGCGGATCGGCGATCCGAAGGCCATCAAGGGCCTGATGGCCCTGTTCAAGGACACCTCCAAACTGGTGCGCGTCACCGCGACCATCGCGCTCACCCAGATCGGAGAGCCGACGGTGGATCCCTTGATCGAAGGGCTGAAGGACGAGAACTTCCAGGTCCGGCTGCATTCGGTGCAGGCGCTCGGCGGGATCACTAGCGACTATCCGACCGGCCGGTCCTGGTTGCGGGATTCGCGCCCGGTGCCGCACCTCATCGCGCTGTTGAAGGACAAGGACCGCGCCGTGCGGGAGGACGCGGCCATCGCGCTGGGCATGATCGGCGATCCCAGCTCCGTGCCCGCTCTCGTCGAGGCGCTGCAGGACGGTGCCGTCAGAGTTCGTGCGGTCATGGCTTTGGGGATGATCGCGGACCCGCGCTCGGTCGAGCCCCTGATCCGCGTCCTGGAAGGCGTCGGGATCAATCTGAAGGGGACGCCGATGCCGGGCTGCATCGTCAGCGAGGAGTGGTTCATCCGGGAGCAGGCGGCGCTGGCCTTGGGCCATATCAATGACCTCCGCAGCGTGCCGGCCCTGTGCCAGGCTTTGAAAGACACGCGGCTGCGCGAGAAAGCGTCGCAGGCGCTGATCGAGCTGGGGCCACAAGTGATCGACATGCTGGTGGACTTCATCAACGATCCCGAGGCGTCCAAAGTCGAGCAGCTCAGCGAGAACGTCATGTCGTTCGCCACCAATCGCCTGGACGCCGCGGCTTCCTTGCGGGCCTTGGTGATGGATATTCTGATGCAGCTCGGCTGGACGCCGCCTGAGGAAGGCCAGGAAGGCGCGCCCGGCAAGACGACCGCGGAGGGAGCCAAGAGCTGACCGGCACATGGCCAAGCGAGATAAGACAGAAGACCTGGTCAAGGAGCTCATCCACGAGGAAGACTGGAAGCGGATGAACGCGACCGCCGAGTTCCTGAAGCGCGGACCGGAGGCCGTGCGGCACCTGCTCGTAGCGCTCACCGACGAGAACCCGCGCTTGCGGGCTGAGGTGGCGCTCATGCTGGGGCGGATCAAGGACCGGACCGCGGGTGTTCCCATCGTCAAGCTGCTCACGGATCCTGAACCGAGTGTCCGAACGGCGGCCTTAGAAGCTCTGCAGCACGTCGCCGATGATACGGCGCTGGCTGCGTTGGTCCGGCTGCTCGAAGAGCCGGACCAACGCGATACCGCCGCGGCGGTCCTGGGCCGTTTGAAGGACCCCGGTGCGCTGGAGCCGCTGGTGGCCATGCTCAAGAGCCAGGATCCGACTGCCCGACGGATGGCGGCCGAGGCCTTGGAACAACTGGCGGATCCCCGGAGCGCCGACGCCTGGATCGAAGCCATGGGCGATCCCGAGCTCCGCGTTATTGCCTCGCGGTCGTTGAAGCGCATCGCCGAGCTCCGCGAACGGATCGAGGACATCCTGAACAGCCTGCGCGACATCGAGGACACGGTCGCCTTGGAGGAAGCGCGGGTCGGAGTCGTGATGAACCTGACGGCCTTGGGGCGCCCGGCGGTGTCGGACCTCCTTGTGGCATTGGAGGACGAGCACTGGATGGTCCGTGAGGTGGCGGCACAGGCCCTAGGGCTCATTGGGGATCTGCGGGCAGTTGAGCCCCTACTCCACGAGGCCAAGGCCGACCGCGATATGGGCGTCCGCGAGAGTTGCATCAAGGCGTTGGGCGAGTTCGGCGATGCGCGCGCGGTCGAAGTGCTGGTTGAGGCCGTCAATGTCCCGACGACGCGCCTGTCCGCGTCCGAGGGGTTGTCCAAGATCAAGGATGTGAGTGTGCTCCTCCCCCACATCGAGCTCATCAAGCGGATGAAGTCGGATCGGGATGGGCTGGTGAGCTATCACGGCGGGTTGATCCTGGACAAGTTGGAAAAGCTCATGAGTGAGCAGGGAATGCAGAAGAAAGAAGAAACGGTGGAGCGCGATGAGTGGGACGAAGAGGTGCCGGCTCCTGCGCCACGGACAGCGGCGGGCCCGGACGCGCCGAAGGGGGGCATCACCATATGAGCGGCGAGACGGATCGTCGCATCGAGCAACTGCTCGCGGCCTTGCGTGACGACAACGAGGCCCTGCGGGATCATGCCGTGGCCAGCCTCGGGCAGCTTGGGGCGGCGGCCATCGAGCGACTTATCAATCTGTTCGCTGACGAAGACCGCGTGATCCGGGAAGCGGCTCGGCAAGCGGTAGTGCAAGTGGGCGCCGACGCAGTCCCTGCTCTCCTCGAAGCACTGCAAGACGACGACTGGGCAGTGCGCGAGCAGGCGGCGGTGGCGCTGGGCTCGCTCCAGGATGAACGGGCCATCAAGCCGCTGATCGCCGCCCTCAAGGATCGGGATGGGGCGGTGCGGCAGGCGGCGGTCTTAGCCTTGGAGAAACTCCGCGATCCGCGGGCGGTGGACGGGCTGATCGAGGCCCTGCTCGACCAGACGGTGCGGGAAGAAGCCGCGCGCGCGCTCAAGAAGATTCCGGATCCCCGCGCTGTGGACGGACTCTTGCGAGGCCTGGCCAGCGGCAACTGGATCGTGAAACGTCACGCGGCTGAGGCTCTGGGGTTGATCGGGGACAAGCGGGCGCTGGATGGCTTGAGGGAGGCGCTGCGGGACGAGGACTGGCTGGTGCGGCGGAACGCGGCGGAATCGCTGGCCCGTCTCGGCGACCGTCGAGCGGTCGAGGATCTCCTCCCGCTGCTCGAGGATGAGAACGACATGGTTCGGGAAACGGCGGAGGGGGCGCTGTCGAGTCTGGGCTGGACCCCGCCGAACACGTAAGGCAAAGGAGAGTTCGAATGGCTGACGAAGCGCCCAAATTGATCCAGATCGGCAAGGGCGGTCCGGAGATCAAGAAAGACGGGTTCAATCTCATCTCCGAAAAGGTGGTCAAGGTCGATGTCGAGAACCGGACGCTGGAGATCGAGCTCCTGGCCTACGAGGGGAAGACCGTCATGCTGGAAGTCGGGGAGGATCTCGTCGAAGAGCTCAAGAAGATCAAACCGGGCGACGGGGTGACCGTCCGCGTGGTCGAGGAAGAGCCGGGCGGCACTCTGCACGGCGCGCCGACCAAGCGACGCATCGTCAAGGGCATCACGACCCGCTCTCGGGACGCCCAGAAGACCCGCGTGGAAGAGATGCTGGCCGCGCTCAATGAGAGTCACTGGCTCACCCGGAAGTACGCGGTGGAGGTCCTGGGCAACTTAGGCGATCCCCGCGCGGTAGGACCGCTCATTGAAGCCTTAACCGACGAGGTGAACGACATTCGGCAGCGGGCCTACGAGTCCCTCATCAAGATCGGCGCCCCAAGCGTGCCGGCGGTGGCCAGTCTGCTGACGCACGAGGACGACGACCTCCGGCAGGTTGCCTCCGAGATCATCCGCAAGGTCGGCAAACCGGCCGTCGAGCCCTTGACGGAGGTCATGCTCACGGCGGACGAGACACTTCAAGCGCGCATCCGCAAGCTGCTCGACCGGATGGGGTACAAGCCGAAGCCGAAGACCGAAGTGATGTAATTACTTGCCTTTCTTTGTGCGGGAGGCTGGTCGGCCGACCGACGTGTAGTGGAATCCGAGTGACGCCATGCGAGCCGGCTCGTACACGTTGCGGAGGTCCACAAAGACGGGCGCTTTGAGATTCCGTTTGATCCGCTCGAGCTCGAGGTTGCGCAACTGGTTCCACTCGGTCATGAGCACGAGCGCGTCGGCACCCGCGGCGGCGTCGTAGGCGTTCGTGCAGAGCGTGATGCCCGGGAGGAGCCTCCGCGCATCGTCCATCGCGGCGGGGTCATAGGCGCGGATCGTCGCGCCTTCTTCCTGGAGCTTCGGGATGATCTCCAGCGACGGGGCGTCCCGCAGGTCGTTGGTGTTGGGCTTGAAGGTGAGCCCGAGCACCGCGATGCACTTGCCCGCTAAGGATCCTCCCATCGCGGCCTTGATCTTCTCTACCATGCGCGTCCGCTGCTTGACGTTGGCGCGGGCAGTCGCCTCGGCGATCTCCATGATGCAGCCCGCTTGGCGACCGGTCTGGATAATCGCCGCGATGTCTTTGGGGAAACACGACCCACCGTAGCCTGGCCCTGCGTGGAGGAACTTGGACCCGATGCGGTGGTCGAGCCCCATGGCCT
>DASQRT010000309.1:0-2017 GCA_035642795.1 Nitrospirales bacterium | reverse complement strand
GACGCTGCTCATCTGGGGCCGCGACGATCGCTTCCTCCCTCTCTCCGCAGGCGAAGCACTGCACCGGACCATCCCCGGTTCACGCCTGGTCGTCATCCCCGACACCGGCCACATGCCCATGTGGGAACGCCCCGACAAGGTAAACAGGCTGATCCTCGATTCCCTCGCCGCGGGTCCTGCCCCCGCATAGCCCAGCGCAGCTGGGCGTTTCGCCGTCGAGGCCCCGCAGACCCGGCTGTACGCCCCGCGCTGCATCTGGGCGCCCATGCGGTGTCACCCGCCAGTCCATACCATTCCTTGACCTTTTACTGAGCCGGGGTCTATAAACTTGCATTGATCGCTTTGCTCAAGGAGGCTCCATTATGAACCGCGTCAATTCCCATTCAATCTTAAGTTCATTCTTGTCCCTGGTCGGAGCGAGCTTCATTTTGGCCGGCTGCGCCGCCAACAGCTTTACGTATAAGGATTTCCCGGTCTCGAAAGGCAGCGCGGCAGCCGGCGCTGGAAGCACCGTCGCCTTCAAAGGCTCGCCCTTGAAGCTCGAAGGGAATCCCATCAAGGTCGGCGACACGCTCCGCGACGCCCTAGTCGCCACCGGCGATCTCAAACTGGTCAGCCTGACCGAGGGCAAAGGCAAGGTCCGCATCGTGAGCATTGTGCCCTCGCTCGACACCAAGGTCTGCGAGCAGCAGACGCACTACCTGAGCGAAAAGAACAGGGGCCTCGACCGGGAGGTCCAGCTCATCACCGTGAGCGTGGACACGCCCTTCGCCCAGAAACGCTTTGCCGAAGAGGCGAACATCCGCAACGTGACCTTCCTCTCGGACTACCGCGGAGGCGACTTCGGACGTGCCTTTGGCTTACTGATCCCGGATATCCACCTGCTCGCTCGAAGCGTGATGGTGGTGGACAAGGATAACGTGATCCGCTACCTCCAGGTGGTGCCGGAGCTGGCGTCCATGCCGGACATGGAGCGGGCCTTCGAAGAGGCGCGCAAGGTCGCCGGCCTGCCGCCCCCTGCTTCCCCCATGTCATCGTCCAGCGGGTCAATGGGCGGGGGTTACTAATTGAACGCTGCTCGGCCAAGACCTCGCAGCTACGGAAGCCGCGGGCGCTATGCATGAATTCGACCTGCTGGTAATCGGCAGCGGTCCCGCCGGCCAGAAGGCCGCCATCCAGGCGGCCAAGCTGCGCAAGCGGGTGGCGGTCATCGAGAAGGAGCAGGTGCTCGGCGGCTCGTGCATCAACACCGGCACGTTGCCGAGCAAGACCCTCAAGGACGCCATCTACTACCTGCACGGGTTCAAGCTCCGCTCCTTCACCAACATCACCTACTCCCTGAAAAAGAACATGACGCTCCGGGACCTGATGGCCCGGAAGGACCTGGTCGTCAAGCACGAGCTGGAGGTCGTCACTGACCAGCTCGAGCGGAACGACGTGGAAATCATCCACGGCACGGCCTCGTTCGTGGACACGCACATCCTGAAAGTGTCCGCTAAGAGCGACGATGGGGATTTGCTCACCGCGCCGTTCATCGTCATCGCCACAGGGTCGCGCCCGCGCCGGCCGGAGGAGATCCCGTTCAACGACGTGACGATCTGCGATTCGGATTCGATCCTCTCCACGGAAGTCATTCCCAAGAGCATGATCGTCATGGGCGGAGGGGTGATCGGCTGCGAGTACGCCTCGATGTTCGCCGCCTATGGGATCAAGGTCACCCTCTTCGACAAACGCAATGATTTGCTCCGCTTCGTGGACCAGGAGATCGTCCAGGCCCTGATCTACCACATGCGGACCAACGGCGTGACGATGCGGCTGGGCGAGGAGCTCGACAAGGTCGCCACCGACGAGAGAGGCCGAGTCGTGACCACCTTCAAGAGCGGCAAGACCATCGTCACGGACGTGCTGCTGAACGCCATGGGACGGATCGCCAACACCGACATGTTGAACCTGGCCGCCGCCGGCCTCACGCCGGACAAGATGGGCCAGCTCAAGGTGAACGAGCACTACCAGACCG
>DASQRT010000308.1:0-3158 GCA_035642795.1 Nitrospirales bacterium | reverse complement strand
GGGCCGCGGCGGCCGCTGGGCAGGGAAGGGTTTATCTTGATGGCGGCCGCCTCGGCCCGCAGCTTAAGCGCGATCCGTTAGGCAGCGCCCACGTGACTCCGAAGTTAACAAGCAGGGTATTCCCTTTAGTATGGAACGCATGCGCTATGTAGTCGTCTGCGCCTGGCTGCTAGCTGGATGCAAGGAAGGCACTGCTCCAGTGATCGCGCCGGTGCCAAGCGAGATTCTCAGCGCGCCCGAGGAGATCGTTGTTCGTGGTGTGACGGTGCGCCTGGACACCTATCTGTGGCGGGACTTCCAGCCGGTCTCGCCGCCGGACGGCAAGCCGCTGATTGCCGTGCTGCGCCTCAAGAGCACGGACGGCAAGGCAATTCCGTCAGGGTTGCGCGTCGGCTCGGTGTGGGTGGTCAACGGCGACAGCGCCTGGATGGCTGAGGCTAGGCAGGAGCATCCGCCGGCCGATAGTGCAGAGATCGAATTCGTGGCGCGTGAGGGCCCGAAATGGGGACCCGGAATCACCGTCGATGTTGTGATACGCGTGCGTGACGCGACGGGGGATCCTCGTCTTCTTCGTGCCACGGCCCAACCCATCTATCGCACGGACTAACCCGTCCTCTCTGGGCGCTGCCTAACATGCGCCTGAAGCTGGCGGCGCCGCGTCTTCAAGGTAGAATTGCGTTTGTGACCACTGAGAGGGTGCGCCGCAGCTTAGGCGCGATCCGTTAGGCAGCCCCGCGAATCGTAGGAAGCCACTATGCTCGGTAAGGCGACCCTCATGGCCTTCGTCGCGACAGCCAACCCTGCTCGCTCAAAGCGCTTCTACCAAGAGACTCTCGGGCTACGCCTCGTGAGCGATGATCAGTTCGCGCTCGCGTTCGACTGCAACGGCATCCAGCTTCGGATCCAAAAGGTAGAGACGCTCCAACCGCAATCCTTTACAGCTCTGGGCTGGCAGATACCCAATGTGCGCGAGACGGTGTTGGGGCTCTCGAAGCACGGAGTGTCCTTCGAGCGCTATTCCTTTCTCGAACAGGATCATCTGGGTGTCTGGCAGGCTCCGAGCGGTGCGAAGGTCGCCTGGTTCAAGGACCCCGATGGCAACCTCCTTTCCGTCACGGAAAGCGGGGCTGCCTAACATGCGCTTGAAGCTGGCGGGCGCGCTCGTCTTAATGGAAACTGTTGAGTCGTGCCCTGGCGGGCACGGGACTTCGTCCACCGCCAGTTGCGCCGACGGGCGAGTCGCCCGCAGCTTAAGCGCGATCCGTTAGGCGGCAGCCTCAATAAGGCAAATCCTCTGGGCGCACGCCCACGTGATCTGGCTCCGGATCTCTTGCAAATTGGACCCCCTCGATCTCGCTACGATCTTGCCAGAGGGCCTTGGCCACGCGGTGCCGGCCGTCCATGATGTCTCCGCTTGCCGACAGGATTATCGGGAAGGCGAAATCGGCTTCTTCGATGAGCTTCATGTGCCCCACCATCCCGCGCCAGGTGAGTCGCCCATCGTCGCCGCCGCATGGCTCATCCAGTTCACGGATGCCCGTGAGGGGGATCCACTTCCGGGGCAGGTCTCGTGAGAGCTCCACCAACCGGTCCACGTCCCATGCGACCAGTCCGCGCGGTGACGGTCGGAAGTAGTATTGTTTGCGCACAGTGTATCCGCTGTCGGGTTGACTCCTAATATGATGGGGCTGCCGCCTAACATGCGCTTGAAGCTGGCGGGCGGTGATCGCTTTGAAGGAAGCGGAATATTGTGCCCTGGCGGGCACGAACTATCGTTCAACGACAACGCGCGCGGCGGGCGAGTCGCCCGCAGCTTAAGCGCGATCCGTTAGGCGGCTGCGCAGCGAGGGGACCGCTTCCATGTTCGTCGGCCATTACAGTATCAGCTTCGCGGCCAAGAAGGGCGACCCATCCGTCCCCCTTTGGATCCTCTTCATTGCCGTGCAGCTGCTCGATGTTGCTTGGGCACCGTTCGTGCTACTGGGTATTGAGAAGGTGCGCATCGTGCCGGGTATCACGGCCTCGAACCCTCTCGACCTCTACTACATGCCGTACACCCACAGCCTGGTCGCAGCGATCCTTTGGTCGCTTGCCGCGTTCGTGGTGTATCGCTTCGCCGTGCCGAGCTCTAGCAAGACGGCACCGCTAATCATTGCTGCCGCCGTGTTCTCCCACTGGATTCTTGACTTCATCGTCCATCGACCTGACCTCCCGTTGTACGACAATACCGCCAAGGTTGGCCTCGGACTGTGGAACCATCCCGTCGCAGCCTTCGGCCTCGAGACGGTCCTCTTGTTCGGTGGTATGTGGCTCTACCTCCGCACCCGGCCCGCTCGCCGAGCGGCGATTGTGGTGTTCGGTGTGATTATGCTCGCCGTTCAAGCCTACGTCTTCTTCGGTCCGCCGCCGATCTCGGACAAGGCAGCAGCAGCCACCGCGCTCGTCGCCTACGCGGTTTTCGCAGCCGTTATCCGGGTCCTCGAGGGGCGTCTGTCAGTGGCGCCCGCAGCCGCCTAACATGCGCTTGAAGCTGGCGGGCGCTGATCGCTCTAAAGGAAGCGCAGTGTTGTGCCCTGGCGGGCACGGGACTTCGTCCACGGCCCGTTGCGCCGCTGGGCGAGTCGCCCGCAGCTTAAGCGCGATCCGTTAGGCTGCAGGCACGCTTGTGACCCCCAACAGGCACGAAGGGTATCCATCTACGAATACACGTTGCGCGGCCAATGCGGAGCCCCTACCTACCCCCGATCGTTAGCCTCGTACTCTTCGCGGGCTGCTCCAACAAGGAGCTGGTGGTCTGCACCGCCCAGTTCGTGCCTGCCATCGTGGTGGAAGTCGAGACTCGCTCACCGATGTGCCCCTGACTGTGGGCGCGCGGGGCAGTGCAAGACGGCACCTTCACCGATTCTCTACGACCATACAGCGACGCGAGCCTCCAAGCGGCTGGTGAGCGCCCTGGCACCTATCGGGTCACGGTGGTACATGCTGCATACGTACAGTGGGTGCTCACGGATGTTCACGTTCAACGGGACATCTGTCACGTGCAGACCGTCACTCTCCAAGCTCGGCTTCAACCCGCTCCCTAGCGGCTGCAGCCTAACATGCGCTTGAAGCTGGCGGGCGGTGATCGCTTTAAGGGAAGCGCAGTGTTGTCCCCTGGC
>DASQRT010000307.1:0-4218 GCA_035642795.1 Nitrospirales bacterium | reverse complement strand
GAGCATCGGACCCATCTGCACGATGTGCTCAAACATGAAGCGTACCTGCCTTTCAGAAGCAAATCGAACCGTACATGCCTCATCACGCGCCGAGGGAACGTCGCCTACGCCATCGACCGCGAGTGACTGGGACTTCCTCCGGTAGGGTCTACCGGAAGGGTACTGGGCCCGCGACAGCAAGCCGGCAGAGGTAGCGGAACGTCGTGTAGTGCTGGCGGTCCGAGTCCCATGTTTTGATCCCGTCCGGCAGCTGCTCTGTCGTCGGCCCCACCCGCGATAGCGCCTCTTTGGCCATCGCCGCCTGCTGCGCGGCCTCGCACTCGGCCTTTGTTTCGTATGACGTCACCTTATACATCGGGCCGGCCATCCGCAGCGGCCCACTGGCGCGGTAGATGCCGATGTCGTGCCACAGAACCGTGGCCTCGCTCGAAATGATCCCCGCCGGCACCGACATCGGCTTCGCCATGTAGATCTGGTCCTTGACGGGTGCTGGCCCTCGCACGCAACCGAGGGTCAACACCGCCACCGCCGTAGCCAAGGCTGTCAGCCCTATACATTTCAACATCGTCCTCTCCTTGGCGAATCCCGGACACTCGCCCTCCAGTGGTCTGTCCACCTAGTGACTTCCAGACCGCAGCTGCCTGCCTTCACCTGCTGCGCGACGTACTCCGCTCCGCTGCTGGCGAACGGCCCTGGCCTGGCTCTCGATGTCGGCAAAAAGCACTGAGTGACTTTCGCGCTTCAGCCCCACCCCGATCAGCGCACGAAGGACGATCTGGAGGCTCACGGGCAGCTTGAGCACTGCCGTTGCTCTGCCCGCGATGACACGAGCCTGATCCAGCAGGTCCTGCGAAAGAATGAGAAGGAGCCTTGTCTTGTTCTCGAGCATTTCTGCACTCCGGTCTCAGAGGACGTTCATATGATGCGCAAGTTCTGGCGCATGCACGCCTGAAGAACCTGCCTTGAAAGACTGACCTTCGGCCGCCAGCTAGGCCGCGACATCCCGGATCGCCGCTCGCGCCTTTTTTTCGACCTCCATCGCAATCGCGACCATCCTGTGAGCGCGCTTGGCGTGCTCGGCGGCTTTCTTCATCACCTCGCTGTCGCGCGTGCCCTGGACCACGAAGTCGCAGCCGGGTATCAGATCGGCGCACCGGAGTTCTCTCGCCATTCGAAGATCCTCCTTCAAAAGTTCACGATCTTCCCCGAATGAAGGGCATGGCCACACGACATATCAGACTCTGTGTAGACACGCGGCAGCAGGGGGCCGGGACTCGTCCTGGGTCGGCACCGGGACGGCCTCGGCCCCCGGCCGCCCTCGCATCAGGCGGCCTTGACTTCGATCATCCTCGGTATCGCGGCTTGCGGTGAGGGGACCCTCACTTGGAGCATGCCGTTCGCATACTTCGCCTCAACCTGGGCAGCGTCGACGCCCTCGGGGAGCGCGAAGCTCCGCTGGAACCCGCCGTACGCGACCTCGCGGACGAAGTAATCCTTGTCCGTGGTGTCGGGGTCGGGCCTGCGCTCGCCTTTGACCGTGAGGACGTTGTCCATCAAGGACACCGCAACGTCCTTCGGGTCCACGCCTGACAGGGCGAGCTGGATGACATACGTGCCGCCTTCGATCCGCCCCTCCGCGGCAGGGAGCCACGAAGCAGGGCGCTGAACGGTCTCATCCGTAACGCCGTCGACAAACCTCAGGGACCGATCATCGACATCATGGTGGAAATGGAATCTCCGGGCCGGGGACCAGCGAAGCATGGTGTTCATCGTGCTCTCCTTTGGGTGGCTATCCGCGCATCGCCGGCCGGCGACCTCTCTGGCCGCGATGCACCGATTAGCCCTGCACATCTTGCTTGACTTGAGGTGTATCACAATATAAATTATATATCAACTAAATAATATATCGAGCCTGACAGGGCACCTGAATGGTCGTGCCGGGAGTCGCCCGCAGCCGTAGGAGGTCGCGATGTCCGAAAATAAAGGCCGAGTGCTTCTCAGTTTCTCTCACGATGCTCGAGGACGGCCCTTCAAGATCGACGAGATGCGGACCGAGCGGGCCCTCAACTTCGCCGCCTACGGCAGCGCGCGGCTCGACCCCGGATGGGATGCGACCCAGTCCATGGATGCGAGCGCTCCAGTGATCGGTCGCTTGTTCCTCGAGTCAGACTCGACCCAGGGCCGGAGCCTTGAGGGTCGTCCGCTAGCCATGTACTCCTCACTGAGGCTCCTTGACCGTTCAAGGCTAAGGCTATTGAACTCGCGGCAACGGTCAGCCGCCGCATTCGGAGAACAGAAGCGACCCGATGTCCGGCCTCAACGAGCGCCGCGAGCCGGCGTGACGACATCACCCGTCTCCTCGCTCGCGCAGGAAAAGGAGGGACGTATGCGCCTGGCAACCAGGGAGCTGGAGAAATGGAAGAACGACCGGCTCTGAGACGCGCGACGAAACTCTGGCGGGAGGCCTACCGCTCCCAGATAGGAGGAAAGCTGGATCGAGTGCTGGAGGAGAAGCCCCGACCTCAAGTCCCGGGGGGGCGGGATGCGAGGCGTCCGGGAGGGGGCGGAAGGGGAAGGCATTGCTTTCTTCTCGCTCAGGAGCATCCTCCGCGTCGTGGAGCCGGCGCTTGCCGGCCATCGTTGCGCGATGTAGGCTCGCCCCACCTTGAATAAGGAGGCGCTCCATGGCGCGCACCTACAACGTCATCGACGCCGACGGGCACGTGCTCGAGCCGATGGACATCTGGGACAAGTACATCGACCCCGCCTACCGTGACCGTGCGCCGCGGATGATCGTGGACACTGACGGCAAGGAGCGCCTGCTCATCGAGGGCAAGGTGCTCGGGAGTGCGAAGGGCCTCGGTCTCCTCGGGGCCATCGGCGCCCGCGACGGCGCGGTGTCCGACGTCACCATGAAGTACGTTGACGGCCGCAAGGGCGGCTTCGACCCGCACGGCCGGATTCCGGACATGGATCTGGACGGCATCGACGCCGCGTTCCTCTATCCCAGCATCGGGCTCTTCAGCGGCGCGATCCAGGAACCGGGGCTCGCCGCCGCAATGTGCCGCGCCTACAACCGCTGGCTCGCGGATTACTGCCGGCCGTACCCCGACCGCCTCTTCGGCGTCGCGATGTTGCCGATGCAGTCGATCCCGCTGGCCATCGAGGAGATGCGCTTCGCCCGCAAAGAGCTGGGCATGCGCGGCGGCTTCCTCCGCCCCAACCCGTACAACGGCCACATGCTCCACCACCCGGACTATCAGCCCTTCTGGAACGAGGTCGAAGAGCTCGACTTCTCCATCGGCCTGCACGAGGGCTCCACGGGCGGCATGCCCCAGGTCGGCGTCGATCGCTTCACGACGCGCGGAGCCCGGCACATCATCTCCCACACGATGGAGATGATGCTGGCGGCGATGAGCGTGATCTGGGAAGGCGTATGCGACCGCTTCCCCAAGGTGCGCATCGGGTTCCTCGAGTCGGGCGGCGGGTGGATCGCGCCGTGGCTCGACCGGATGGATCGCCACTTTGACGACCAGGGCTTCAACGATTCGACCCTGACGATGCGCCCGAGCGAGCTCTTCCAGCGCAACTGCTGGATCTCGTTCGAGCCCGTCGAGGGCAGCCTCTCGGTGCTCGCGGACTACATCGGCCCGCACAAGATTCTGTGGGCCACTGACTACCCACACCCCGACGGCTTCTTTCCCGGCGCGCCGAAGCTCATTGCTGACCGGGCCGCGCTGTCGGCGGAAACGAAGCACCAGATCCTGGCGGGCGGCGCCAAGGGGTTCTACGGCCTGAAGTAGCGGCCACCAGTCCAAGGAGGAAGTCATGCAGTTTCACGACGTGGACGTGAAGACGCAGTTCAAGCGCATGCGGGAGCTCGTGCCCGAGACGTACCGCGCGTTCCTCGAGTTCGATCAGAAGGCGTTCAAGGACGGCGCGATCCCGAACAAGACCAAGGAGCTCATCGCGCTCGGCATCGCCCAGATCACGCAGTGCCCCTGGTGCATCGACGTGCACACGAAGAAAGCGGCGACCGCCGGCGCCTCCGACGCGGAGATCGCGGAGACGACGTTCGTGGCCATGGCCATGGCCGCCGGCGCCGCGTGGAGCCACGGCGGATTGGCGCTCCAGTCCTTGCAGGAGCACAAGGGCTGAGCGGGCGACACGGGTTGAGCGGACGACAAGGATTGCGCCGGCGACACGGGTTGAGCGGGC